>CAZGYS010000040.1:5360-20088 GCA_964530305.1 uncultured Leptospiraceae bacterium | reverse complement strand
GTCGTAAAAACGCCAGACGTAGTCGCGCCCGTCGCGGGACCACTTCCGAAAGAATTCGCTCAGGGCGGCGTGCCCGCGAAAATCGCCGTAAACGAAATCATGATAGACGACGTCCGCGTGAAAAATCGCGTCCAGCCGGGAGAAGTCGCCCGCTTCAACGGATTTCTCGAAGGCACGGATAAGTTCCAGGTTTTGCATGGTTGGTTTACATTTTCGAAATATACTTACCGCGGCAATCGCTTAAATGAATTGAAACGGGGAACCCATGGAGCAATTTTCGCTTATGAGTTGGACGGATTCGGAAAAAGAAGCGCTTTTCAAAAAGCTGGATACGCTTATCCTTTTACTGGGCACGCAGGGGCGCGAAGACAAGCGCGTCCACGCGTTGAAGGATCAAGGCCTGAGTTTTGAAGAGATCGCCGGAATCACGGGCATCCCCGCCGGAACCCTGAAGACGCGCTTCAGCGCCCGGCCGTAAATTCAGGTACTACGCAGCCGGCAATTGCTGGGAAGTCTGCACGATCCAGGAAGTGTAGAAGATCGCCAGCGAGCGCAACAAGAAAAGATCCGAGTCCAGCGGATTGTCGGACTCCGGTCTATACTCCTTCAAGTTGCGGATGGCTTGCGTGTAGTTCTTGCGAAACGTCCAGAAACCGGTGTCGTAGGGAATGTAGCGCGAAACGCGAACCATGTGATCGGGCTCCAGGCCGTATTCCTTCAACCATTCCACCAGCAGGGTATCGCACTTGAACTTGCGCGAAAGCAGCACCTGCGCCACCAGTCCGCGATACACTCGATCCAGGAAAATCAAGCTGACCTCGGGATGGGCGCGATGCACGTCCGTGATGATCCGGTCCTGTACCTCCAGCGCGCTACGCATGCTTCGGAGGGACGCGAATTCCCGCGCCATTTGAACATAGGCGCGAAAGCAGCGGAAGATACGGCCCCGGTCCTGTTCCGAAAGAATGGAACCGTCGTAATGACGCCCCATGCCCAGGATGGTCCGCTCGGCGTTTTCGCGCGTTGGATTCAGAGCCAGGAGCTGAATGGTTTGATAGAGAATGTCGAACGCAATCTGGCCTTCATTGAGTGAAAGCATTTCCTTGCGATACACGGACGCGACGCCCACGGCTACGGGCGCCAGGTTCTTTTCGCGCACGCGGCCCGTTTTTTCGATCAGTTCCTTGATATGACCGGCCAGCGCGCGATTGTATTCGCTGAAGTCGGCTTCATTTTCGCGAATGTATTGAATGACGGGTTGCTTGAGGAGTTGAATGCGCCCGTCGCGAACTTCTTCACGGGCCGTCAAAATGCGCCAGATGAGCAATGGTCTAACGGAACCGGCGGGCATGCCGGGCAGGGCGCCGAACTGGAACGAGTTGCGGGCTTTGTCCGAGCCGGTGTTCGCGGGATTATGGGATGAATTTCGTTTTGCTCTCAGATCATCATGGGTGTGAGTATTCATTGTTTTTCGCCATTACACTTCTTTACACTTGTCTGCACTTCTTCGTGCTTTTTATTTTGTATGTTTTGTTTCTTTAATTTGCAGTGTTGCGTGGTTTTGCATGCTCGTTCCGCGTGTGAGCATACGGTTAGACTAAAATGACCCATAAAATCACTTTCTTGTCGATTCTTTTTTTAAGCTGGTGAAAGGTCGGTGACTGGTGGTTTCATCAGTTTGGGCGTTCGGATGGGCCCGATATAGTCATCGACGGCCCGCGTCCGGCTCATGGGATGTTGGTATGCGCCGAACCGCCCGAATTCCACTATTTATCTGCCTGACGGCGATTTCCCTGGGGACCGCGCCGGGGCTGGGGGCGATCACGCCCCCCTATACCATCGAGGGCATGGTCTGGCGTTCTTCCGAGCAGCGCGGTGGATTTTACGAAATCGCCTTTCGCCGAGGCGGGAGATTTCAACTGGCGCGATTCACCGGCAAGAGTACGCGGATCTTCGAGGGGCGCTATCGCTACAAGCGCGGGAGGGCGATTCTGACTCCGGCCGTCGGTCGCAAGACGTCCCTGTCGTGCGTCCATCAGGTGAACAAGGCCGCCGGCATGCGCATGTACTGGTCCTGCGATTTGCCCGCCGGAGGCGAAAGGGATTTTCATCACGCGAAGGTCGGCCGCGCGCTGAAAATTCAGGGACACGGGGCGGAGACGATGCGCTTGCGAATTTTTCGCGTACGCGCCGCCCGCGCCTGGGTTCGGGACAAGGTTGGTGGCCGTAGCCTTGCGCGGCTTTTTCGCGGGCGATACGTCACGGCCCTGGCGAAGACGAGCAGGCGGGGAACAACCTGGTATTTCGTCGTACTCAAGAAACGAACCGGCGGCATGCTTCAGGGCTGGGTCCGGGCTCGTTTCCTGCGCGCCGCAAAGTGACCGTTTGAATCGCCGCGGCTTTTCCTTGCCCCGAAGGGCGTGGGGTGGGATGCCGTCCCTATGTCCGAATCCCTTGCTCCCGGTTCCCGCGCCGATAAACTTTTGCGCGCTCACATTGCCCACGAGTTGTCTCTTTTTGAAGAGGCCGAGCTCAAGCGTGTTCTCGAGGGAGAGCTGCCGCTCCTGTATGATTGGGCCGCGGAGCGTACGCCTGAGGAGCTGGCTCCGCGCGCGGAAATGGCTGCCTTCGCTCGGCGTGCCCTGATTGAGGCGAAACCCGAGCAGGCCTCCCTGGACTTCGGGTTGGAAATGGCCCGGACATTGCTGGGGTCGCTGCGCGATAGAAAAGAAAAAGGCAGCGACGTGCTTTCGCGAGAAGCCTACGATCGGGCCGCGGCAACCATCGGCGAAGATGAACAACTGAGGCGGACCGGCGTGCACCTGATGGTCAACAATGCCGTCTTCGCCATGGTGATCTCCGAGACTCTGTACCACGGGATCGAGGACTTCATGACTCAGTCCAAACTGACTCAGACCATTCCGGGTGCTCAATCGCTGTTCAAGCTGGGGCAGGACATGCTCAGTTCCGCGGTGCCGGCCCTGAAGGATAATTTCGAAAAGACCATCAAGGAATTCATCAAGAACAACGCGGGCAACATCATCAAGAGCTCCGAGGAATTCCTGAATCGCAGTCTGGGGCCGGAGACCATCAAGGAAGCCGCGGATCAAGTTTGGCGGGATGCCGTGGAAAGGCCGGTATCGGAACTGCCGGATTTGATCGGAGAGGACAAGCTGGCCAATCATCGAGATATCGCGCAAGCCTTCGCCGAGAATTTTCGCGGCACGGAGCTCTTCGCGCATTTGATTGATCGCGTATTGGACTTCTACTATGAACGGTTCGGCGACAAGCCCCTGAACGAAAGCCTGAAAACGGCCGGTTTGACGAAAGAGCTGCTGGTGACCGAGGTCGTGCCGCCCGTCTTAAATCTGGCGCGGAGGGCTCGGGAAAGCGGATACCTGGAAGGAGTGATTGAACGTCGCCTGCGAAGCTTCTACGAATCCCCCGCCGCGGCCGAGCTATTGGACTGAGGACCTTCGCGCGGCTCGGCAAGAGCCTTGAGCAAGCTCGGCCGGGATCAGTGATCGTAGAAATACGGATTCCCGTGGCGTTCGAAGATCACCGGCCCGTACAGCGTGCCGATGTAATGGTAGAGGGGAATCTTCGCGTAAACGGGCCAGGTGGGAGCGAAGTATCTGGTTGAGCGGGTCTTTATAACTTTCCCCGCGGTTTTCGCGTCCGCTTTAAAGGCCAGAATAAACTCCAACTCCACGATGCCGGAGTATTCGGGTTTGTTCAATTGATCCAGATCCACGGAAAGGCGAACGGGCACGGTGTAGTGATACTTCTTGTCCAGGTAGATGGAGTCGGGCTCGCCGGTGCAGGTAAAGCGGCATATTTTCGCCGGGACGTGCATGGACCAGGTGGAACCCAGCCCTTCCTTGTTCTTGACCGCGTAATCTCGATTGATGCCGATCTCTTCGGTCAGTTCTCGCGCCAGGGCCTGCTCGATTTCCTTCGCGTTCATGGTTTTGGGAGCGTACTTTTTCGCGTAATCATCGTCGTGATAGGCGAAGAATGTATAATACCAGCCGATGTAAAGGTTCAGCAGGCGACGCATCACGAAGCGTTTCTGGAGCTTTTCGATTTCGCTGAGCGGAATGCCCATGAACGACCAGGTGGTAAGCCCGGTGAAGCCGATGGTTTCGAAGCCGTCGTCCATTTTATAGCGAACGAGAAACACTTTCTCTTTTCCGCTACTCCAGGGGATGTTCTTCTCGTAGACGACTTCGCATTCCGCGGGAGGGCGTCCGAACTCCATGGGATGGGCAATCCACTCGGACATGGCCTGAACGGCCCAGTCCTTGTTCTTTTTCGGCGCGGCGGATTTTTTGGCGGCGGCTTTCTTCTTCGGAGCCGCCGCGGTTTTCTTTTTTGCCGCGGGCGAAGTCTTCTTCACGGCCTTTTTCGTCACCTTCTTCGTGACGGTCTTCTTTTTCGTAGACTTCGTGGTTTTCTTTTTGGCCATGTTGATTTAAGCGGCGGGCCGCGAAGTATTTATCGCGGCCCGATCGGGTGTCAAACCGCGGCGGCCGCGGGGCGAGCCTGTCCAAGGGCTTCGCGCAGGCGAATCCGCGCGGCCTGGGCCAGACCCAGGCTGTCCACCTGGTATTCGCGCGCCATGGCGCGTCGCTCTTCCTGGGCGTCCCCGCTGAGTTTGTCGGCGGTTCGATTCAGCCACATGCCGTTGAGGGCGCGCGTGGCGGTCTCGACGATTTCCAGGGCGTAGGCGTCCTTGCCCGTGGTGCCGGAGGATTTATACATGTCCACCAGCTCCTCAAACAGCTCGAAATGCTCGGCGCCCACGTCGGTCAGGGCCGTGGCGGCCTTGGGTTCCGCGATATGAGCGCGCCGCGCGCTTGTGGGCGGCGGGCCGGGAACGGCGCCGCCGATGGCCGCGTTGACTTGCATCTGGGTGGTGCCGTCGTACAGATTCAGAATTCGCGCGTCGCGATACAGGCGCGCGAGGTCGTACTCCTCGATGAAACCCGAGCCGCCGAAGACCTGCAGGGCGTCGTAGATCATGGCATTGCTGGTCTCGGAGACATAGTACTTGGCCATGGGCGTGATGGCGCTGGCCAATTTGTCGAAGCGACGAATCTGCTCGTCTCCCCGAACGGCCTTGTCGTTGGCGCCCTGATCCTTCATGCGCAGGGAGCGCCAGTGATACATGTCCACCATGCGGGCGGCTTCCACCATCAAGCAGCGCATGGCGGCGATTTCGCGCTCCATGCGTCGCAGCATGCGCGCCACCACCGGCACCTGGGCGATGGGCTTGCCGAACTGGATGCGCTCATTGGCGTACTTGCGAGCTTCATACCAGGCCGCGGTGGCCATGCCTGTGCCCTGGGAGGAAACGCCGAGGCGAGCGCCGTTGAGCATGCCGATCACGTAGCGCGAAAGGCCGTGACCCTCGTGGCCGATGAGCAGGCCGGGCGTTTTGTCCATGGCGACTTCACACGTGGCCGAAGCCTTGAGGCCCATCTTTTTCTCCAGGCCGATGATTTCGAGATCCTTGCCCTCCACCAGAAAGAAGGAGAGGCCCCGCGCGCCGGACTCGGGCGCGCCCGTTCGAGCCAGCATGAGGGTGGCGCCCGGGTGCTGGTTTACGCCGCAGGCCATGGTCTGGAAACGCTTCGTGCCGGTGAGCAGCCACTTACCGTCCACCAGTTCCGCCCGCGTGCGAATATTCGGCAGGTCCGAACCGAAGTCCGGTTCGCTCAGGCCCATGGTCACCGAATACTTACCACTGAGCATTTTAGGAATCCATTCCTTGACCATCTCATCGTCGGCGTACATCTCCATGATGGAAGCAAGCCCCACCGAACCCAGGGTAATGGTCATGGAACTGTCCGCGCGATACGAAATTTCCGAAGCCAGCGCCTTGACGACATTGGGCACGCCCAGGCCGCCGACCCCGCGGCGAAAGGCGATGGGATGCAGGCCCGCGTCGTGAAATTGTTCGAAGACTTTTACCAGCGCGTCGGGATGGGTGACCTTGCCGTCCTGGAAATCCAGGCCGCGACGATCCATTTCCGCGGCGATGGGGGCGATTTCATTACCGCAGAAATCGCCGTAGCTTTCCAGGATTTGCTTGTAATAATCCACGGCTTCCTGCGTGGAAGAAGGCGCGAAGGCCAGCTTTTCATCTCCGGTTTCCTGATACTTTCGGGCGTCTCCGAAATCCGCTTCGTACTGTTCGACGATTTCGTCCCAGTCGATAAAGTGTTCCACGTGGGCTTGCAGATCCGGATTGTCTTGATAATAATTGCCGCTGAGCATGAGCATGGCCTCCCTGAATTGCTTTTCGTCAAGAACGGGAAACGGCTCTCATTCGTCAAATATCGTTTGGGTATGTTCGCCGATTATATAGTGAACGCTATATGCGCGAAGCGCCCGAACAATTCCCGCCCACGTCCCATGTTTCACGGGCGAAATTCAATCACTCGGTTTCGCGTAGCCAGGCGGCAACCTTGGCCAGCTCGTTCAAGAGAATCGTAGCCGTTTCCCGGGGGAATTCGGCGTGATATCGGAGGAACACGGAGCGCGGCATGCAATGGGCGAAGCAATCCTCCGCGGCTTGCGCGCGCGTCGTCAGGGAGCCGCCGTCGAAGAAGGAGTAATCCGAAAAGGGCCGGCCTGGAGCCACTTCATGAAGGCGATTTTCCCCCTTGTGAATTTCCACGCGGCCTTCCTCTAAAAGATACAGGCCTGCTTGTTCTTCGTCCGGGTCGTAGATGGTATCTCCCGCCTTGTAGTAGCGGCTTTCGAAAAGACCCAGCACATTGCGAATGTCCTGCGCGCCCAGGCCCTGGAACAGGTAGCACTGGCGCGCGAATTCGCTCAGCTCGGTTCCCAGCAGCCAGTCGGTGGAAACCCGCAGCGCCCCCGCCAGCGCCGGTAGGAGGGAAATGTCCGGCGCGTTTTCGCCTCGTTCCCACTTGGAAACCGCCTGAAAGGTTACGCCCGTCAAGCGTGCCAGTTCGTTCTGGGTGATGCCCAGCTTATCGCGCCGAGCGCGGACGCGAGCGCCCAGGGCGCCGGTCATGTCCTGTTTATGGGAAGGGGCTTCTTGCTTCACTCAACTTATCCGGGAACCGATTCAACTCCGCCGTTATTGCGGAACGGGCCCCTGGGGAGTATAAATGAAGCGCGAATTATCGCAAGGAAATATACATGTCAAACACGCTTCCACATTCCCGGCTTCGTTCGCTGGTGCTGCATCTGGTCGCCGGCGTGCCGGCCTCCCTGACTTTCCTGCTGCTGGCTCGTCCCGCCGCGGACGCGGGTTTCCCGCCTTTGTTCGCGTTTCTGATTTGCGTACTGGGTCTGCTGGTGCCCGCGCAGGTCTTGATTATGCGAAGCGCGATGCGCGCGGGCGACGTGCCCCTGGTTGCCTACGACGCGCCCCTTTCATCCGGGCGCATGGCGATTCTGGTGATCGGTTGCCTGAGTTGGGCCGTGCTGTGTTTCGCGCTGTTGGAGCCAATTCTGGCAAGGCCCGTTCAGAGCGAATGGTTCGCCTGGTGGCCCCGGGAGTTCATGCTGGGCGATTACCTTCGCCGTCCGGAGAGCTATGCTCGAGATGTTCGCATCATGACCTGGTGCCTGGGAATCGTCGCCGCGCTGGTGGTGCCCGTGTGTGAGGAAATTTATTTTCGAGGCTACCTGATGCCGCGCATACCCGCCCGGGGAATCATGGTGCCCGCGGCGAGCACCGTGCTGTTCGTACTCTATCACTTCTGGTCGCCCTGGCTGACGGGGGTGAGGATCCTGGCGGTGTTTCCGATGTATTATTTTACCTGGCGGACGCGCAATATATATCCGGCCGTGATTGTCCACGTGCTCTTGAATCTGGTGGGCGACGTAATTATCGTCGTCCCGATTGTTTTCAGTTAAGAGTCACGCGCAGGTCACGCAGACTTTCGTTTCCGGCATGTACTCAAGGCGCGCGGGGGCGATGGCGTTTCCGCAAATCGCGCACAGGCCGTAATCCGACGTCCCGATGCGCTCCAGGGTATGCTTGAGATCGCCGAGTTTCTTGCGCGCGTTGGCCAGGGCGGCTTCGTTTACGCTCTTGCTCTGGATCTGCTCCATGCGGGTAAGGCGACCCAGGGATACGTCCGGTGCCACCGGCTTCGTCGACTCTTCCAGCGTGCGAATGTTGGCCTCCAGCGCCGCGATTTCGCCTTCGATGCGGGCGCGGGTTTCGCTCTGATCGTCGGAGCTCATCGCCTTAGAAGCAGATGCCGATGTCGATCTTAAAGTAAAGTTCCAGGTTGTTGACCTTGTGACTGGCCGCCATCTCGCCGATGCCGAGAGTGGTGGGAACCTTACGACTGAAGAAGTCCACGCCGCTGAAAATTTGCGTATTGCCCACGAAGAGATCGTAGGAGCGCTTGAGGTCTTCCTTCAGGAGACCCACGGTGAACAGGTAGCGACAGAAGATGGGAATGTAGGCTTCGAGTTGATGGCGCCAGCCCTTGTCCTTCACGGTCGCGAAACCCCAGGGAGCCAGCGTTTCCAGGACCTGGCCGGTCATTCTTTCGCGGGTGACGGGCTGGATGCCCGCGTAGTCCAGGTCTCCCTTGCGGGAAACGGGAGTGAAGCGATAGTTAATGCCCAGCCATCGAAAGATACGATACTTCAGGGCCGGACCGACGATGGTGCCGGTCATTTTCACGTGCATGGGAACCGCGCCGCCCTCGCTCCAGCTCAACAGGCTCGGGTCCGTCGCGAAAGTGGCCCGCGTGGCGGTCAATGAACCGAAACTGATGTCGTTCATTTCCCGATACCATTCGCGGCCGGCGAAAGCTCCCAGGCTCAGGCCCCGGGTCAGCATGGGGCGCAACCAGGTCAGATAAAGGTCGCGCCGAGTTTCTCGGTAGACGATGAGGCGCATGCCTTCAAAGGCCGAGTTGCGATACACGGCATTGGTCGGGTGAAAGAAGTTCACCGACGTGGATTCATTACGCGTGTAGCGGCGTCGCTTCTGATATAAATCGTAGTCCAGCGTAAACTTGCCGCCGAAGAGTTTGTGCCCGTGATAGGCATACTCGATCCCGTACAGGCGCGAAGTCGAGAACAATCGCTTGGGCTCGGAAAGGGGCGCCACCGCCTGGTAGTTGGGATCTTGCGTGGAATAAATGGCCGAGTTGATGGTCCAGGCCGTGCCGGTTTCCGTAAGCAGGGCCGGCGTATAGCGCGAAAGCCCGAAGCCCGTGGAAACGCGAATGTAGTGTTTGCTCTTGTGCCGGCGTCGCAGGGCGCAGGCTGATCTCGGCGGACAGAGGGAATTGCTGCGCGATGCGGTAACGGTCTTGCTCCCGGTCCCGGTCGTTTGCGCGTCCAGCGGAAATGTTCCGGCGGCCAGCATTAGGACGACCGCCATGCCGGTTCGCCCACCGGGGTGTCTCACTGCGTTGAGGATTTGTTTCATATGTTTGTCGGTATATGGAAGCACCGGCGGCCGCGGACGGCCGCCCGGATTGAGTCAGGCGAACTTGCTTACCTGGGCTTAACTCCGCCCGGGTTCTCGAAAACGATTTTGATTTCCACGCGGCGATTGCGCGGTTCCGAGCGTCGGGTTTGCACGATGCGAAAGCGATCCGCGAAACCCTTAACTTCCAGGATGCGCGACTTCGCGATGCCCTTGCTTCTGGTCAGGCGGCGTTGTACCGAACGCGCTCGTTGCAGACTCAAACGGGTATTGTAGCGGCGCGAACCGGTGGAGTCCGTGTGGCCGTGAATCTTGGCCTTGGTGCTGGGGTATTTGTTCATGGCGTTCCCCACCTTGTCTACCAGGCGTCCCGCGCGGGTCGTAAGGCGAGAACTACCGTGACGGAAGGAAACGTCCCCGTCGAAACGAATGAGGATTTCTCGGGTGGCGCCGGGTTCACCGACCTTCTTAACGAGCAGACCCCGGGCCTTGAAGCCGTCGGCGATGTCTTCCAGCTTGATGCCGGCGTCCTTCATTTCCTTCTTAACCGCGCTATAGGCACGGTCCAGATCGTTGGTTCCCTTGGCCGGAGGCGGCGTAGTTTTCTTGGGCGGATCCTCGGTGCGGCGTCGAGCCAGGGCGGCGGCGCGGGCGGCATCTTCACGGCGCTTGGCCAGGGCGGCGGCGCGGGCCGCGGCGTCATCCGTTTTGGCTACGGCCTTGCGCGGAGTGGCGGTCGCGGGGAAAGCTACCTCGCCCTGCTCGCACAGGGGACATCCCGTCAATATTGCGATGCACAGGCGCTGGTTCTCAGTACTGAGGCAGGCCCCCCCGGCGAAGGTGAACAGTATCAGGCCTAATATTAGAAGAGTCTTACGCTGAAATTCTCTCATGTTTGGATTACCCTGTTTAATCTATTACGCGAATCGAATAAACTATCCGTCGCGATGTGTTCGATAATGTCGTTTGCCCCGGAAATCGGAAGCTAAATTATTCTTTGTGATTCCGATCACATTAATCATGATCGGAATGCTTGCGATGCATGATTACAATATCATGCACCGAAATCAATTTATTACGCCACGTTGGACGGAAATCAAGAAGGTGTAAATTGAAAATGCGGGTTCGCGGAGCTTGAAACTACAAATAATGTGTTAAAATTGCGTTAGAGGAAAGGCCGAGACCCGCCTCCGAATCAGCCTGGAAAGGGGGCCGGCCGTGCGATGGGGCGCGCTCGCGGGCGAAATTAGAAGCAGATGCGAAAGGGGTTTCGCCGCGGGCCGTCACGGAGTCGGCGGCGGCGAAAGCTCGACGGGCTACTTCTTGCGAGGTGTGAAACCGCCGGCGTACACAATCACGCACATGTTGCGATATGTCTTGTGCGTTCCCACGGAGATGCCGGCCGTCGTAAACGGGCCGTGGAAAATGTTGTCGCGATGGCTTCGATCCGGCACGCCGTCGTCGACGATGAGCTGGATGACGATGCTCAGTCCGTCGGGGTAACCATAGCTGATATTTTCGCCCGAGGTGCGCGCCTTACCGTAACGCGAAAGGCGATCAAAGGAAGAACTACCGTCCGCGCCCGTGTGTCCGATGGCGCCGGTCAGCGATTGATCGGCCACGTGATCTCGCCCTGCTTTCGAGACAATCGCCGAATACTTCAGCGGGCCCACGGGTTTTACTTTTTGCAAATAGGCAATGGCTTCCCGGACGGCCTTGGGACCTTCGTGGGTGCGGATGGGGATCTTGCCCGGCACTCGCAAAAGCGTACCATTGTAGTACTTCAGGCGATTCTTGAGAATCTCCGCGAAGGCTTTCGGTTTCGTGCGTGCCAGATTCGTGTATTTCAGGACATCCTTTTCGGCCGTCGTCTGCGCGCCCAGGGGCGAAAGTCCGAAAGCGCAAGCGGTCAGCACGGCCGCCGCCATTGTCTTGAATCGCCCCGAGGGCATGGAAATAAGTGCGTACATAGTGTCGAAGATCTCCGGGCCGCCGTCTCGGGGAGGGCGGTTCATGTTAAAAGGCTTCGCGATGGAAGCGAGTCAATTCAAAAATATATTGAGTGAATTGATATATATTGGACGTAGGCGGGTTCTGTTTCGGGCGACGATTTCGGGTTAGCTCTCGGTTATGAGCGGCCGGCCGAAATAAAGACAATGCCCGGAAATGGGCCGAAAATGGCCCTGCAGACGTCTCCCATGGGGTTCAGGGTTGCCACTCTACCCGCCAGTGTTTCCGAAAGGGAGCCTTGCGGATGACCGGGGGCGCGTCCATGGACGTCCGAACCCTGGCCGCGGGAAAACGCGGCGGCAGGCTGAAGCGATTCTTATCATAGATGCAGAAGTGCAGGTGCGGAGAAACCGTCCAGCCGGAGTTCCCGGCGAGGGCGATCACCTGGCCCTTACGCACGCTCTGGCCCCGTCGCACCAGGGCGCTGCCGCGCTTATTGTGCAGGTAGACCGAGAAGATTCCATTGCCGTGATCAATCTCAATGGTATTGTTTTCGGAAGGCCGACTCCGGCCCGGCGGCAGGTCCCGGTAGTGATTGACCACGTGGCGAACCTTTCCGTCCAGCACCGCGCGTATCTCGCCGCCGAAGCCGTACCAATCCTCATTGCGCGAGCCGTCCGTCCCCGGGCGCAACATGCGTCCGCCCGGACCCGTGTGCAGAAAATCGTAGCAGTAGTTGTTGTAACCGTGGTGGGTGTAGGCCGTGCCGTAGGCATTGATCACCATGAAGGCGCCGCGCAGGGGAAACTCCGGGTTGGCGGGCGATTCGCGGTCGGGATTCCTTTTCAGGTATAGTTCATAGGCGCGCTTGCGATGGGCGACGGCTTCGTCATAGAGCGGCTTGTACTTACGCTTGTCGCGATTGTAAAGGGAACGTAAGTTCGCGGCGGCCTGCTTGTGGAGATAGGGGTCGTCGCCGTAGTTGCTCTCCATGCGCTTGAGAAAGGCGCGCAGGTCGGGAAGTCGGCGTTCGCGCACCAGCGTCTTCGCCGAAACGCGAAACAAATGGCGATTCGCGTGCAGCCCCAGGGAATGGTCCATGGCGGCTTCGCTTTCGCGCAGGAGTCTCGCCGTCGCGGACGCATCGCCGCGTTTGCGGGCCGCCTTCACGCCGGCGGCATAGGCTCGCCCCAGCAGAACGCGCAGGTATTTGTCGGTCGGATATTTTTTTAGTCCCGCGGCGGCCGCGGCGACGGCTTTGTCCGTTTGTCCGCCTTTTCCATAGGCGTTGGTCAGTAATTTGTAAATCCAGGAGCGCCGCGCTCCCAGGGCCAGGGCCTTGTTCAGAGCGCGGGCGGCGCCGGCGTAATCCTTGCGCCGCATCAGGTCTCGGCCGTGATCGCGATGAGCTCGGTACAGGCGTCCTTCGAGATTGCGGTCCCCGGGCCATTGCTTGAGACCGGCCGCGGCCTGGCGGGCGCATTCGGCGAACTTGCGCTGGGAGCAGAGGGCCCAGGTGAGGTAGCGCATGAAGCCCGGTTCGGACGGGAAGGCGGCTCGGGCGCGCCGGGCGGAGGTTTCGGCTCCGGACCAGTTTTTAGCCCGGGTCAGGCGAGAAAGTTCATTATAATACTCGCTCTTGCTTGCCGCTTCCAATAGCGTCGGACCCGTCAGATGTAATAGAATCGCCGCGGCGATTGTCGTAGCGGAAACAAACGCGGAAACAGATAAAACAGATATAAGCTGCTTGATTCGTTTCATGGGGGCGACTCCGTCGTCTGGGCAAGTATGTTCATATGGTAGATGTCGAGACGGGCCGGCAAGTTCATTCCGAAGCGCCGAGACCCAGGCGTTTTTTCAGGGCGGGCGCGTACTTTCGTCCCACCGGCAGGCGGGACTCTTCCGCGTCTTTCAGAATCAGCATGTAGTTTCCCCCCGCCATGTATTCCATGCGGGCGATGCGGTCCACGTTCACGACGAATTGTTTGTGGATGCGGACGAAGCGGCTACCGGGCAGGCGAGCCTCCATGTCCTTGAGCAGGGCCACGGTCTCATGCTCCCGCGAATCGCCGTGGATCACGGTGTTGTCCTTATGGGAAGACAGATAGATGATTTCGTAGACGGGCAAAACGACGTGATGACCGCCGCGTTCCTTGAAAGCCAGCAGCCTTTGCTCCGCGCCCGGCGCCTGTTGGCCCGGGGGCGATTTTTCGCCGTCCAGCAGGGCCAGCTTGCCCGAGAGTTCCTCCAGGGCCGCCTTGAGATCGGCCGTCCGCTCCCGGACCTTTTCCTCCAGGCCGGCATTGGTTTCTTCCAGGCGGAGACTCAGATTTTCGGCTCGTCTTCGGGTCCGGCTGTTTTCCCGGGCAATGATCAGCACTTGAATGAGGATGAAGCCGGCCATGCCTCCCTGCAAGTAGTTCGCGAAGGTGATCCAGCGGCGACCGGCCAGCATCTGCGCCCCGGCCGCGCAACCTAGAATTAGAAAGCCCGCCAGCAACAGCAGCGCCGTAATATCGCGTTCGCGAAGGACGCGTCTCAACAGCAGCGCCGTTCCCAGTAATAAACCGAATACAACCAGATATTCGTATACGTGATGGAATGTCGTAACGCGTCCATAGAGCGCGTCCGGCAAAAACGCGAAGACAACGAAGGGCAGACAGAGCAGCAGGGCCCATCGCGCGAAGCGCTTCCATATGTCCGTCCCCATCAGTCCATGCAGATAGAAGGCGAAAACGGGCACCGACAGCACGGCCGCCAGGCGTTCCATTTTGACGACGAAGATCGGCGAAACGAATTCCGGAAAGGCTTCGCGCAGGTAGCCGTTGACGGTGAAGAGTCGCAGGGACATGAGCAGGCAGAAGACGGCCAGATACAGGGGAGCCCGCCGGCGCGATTCGAACGAATACAGCACGGCGTGGTACAGGGCGATGATCCCGAAAATGCCCAGCAGGAAAAAGTCCAATCGCGGATTGGCCATGAACCTGAATCGCCCTTATCCGTGATTCGGGCAAGCAGGAATGAGAGCCGTTCCTCGTCGTTCATCGGGCCGACGTGTCGTTCATCGAATTCGCCGTGCGCGCCCGGCGCAAGAGTGCTAGAAGAAAGCCATGCAAGCCTATCACGCCTATACTGAAGTACTGGTTCGCTTCCTTCGGGAGCGGCCCCAGGCCGGAATCGCTCTCATCAAGTTGATGCTCCATGTCGCCGTGATGCATCGCTATGGATTCTTCATCGACGAATACTACTACATTGCCTGTTCGGAACGCTTGGCCGCCGGCTACGTGGATCACCCGCCGCTTTCGATTTTCCTGCTGGCCGGTGTTCGCGCGCTGCTGG
>CAZGYS010000040.1:0-5327 GCA_964530305.1 uncultured Leptospiraceae bacterium | reverse complement strand
GTCCTGGCCGGCGCCGGCCTGGTCTATCTGTGCGGTAGTCTGGCCGCGCGCATGGGCGGCGGTTTTTACGCCCGAGCCATGGCCGCGACGGCGGCGCTCATCGCGCCTTTTTATCTGGCCCTGGGCGGTTTCTACTCCATGAACAGCCTGGACCTTCTGATCTGGGCCGGCGTATTTTACGTGCTGCTGGATTGCCTGGAAAAGGAACGGACCGTTCACTGGGTTTCGCTGGGCTTGTTGCTGGGACTGGGCCTGTTGAATAAACTCTCGGTGCTTTTTCTGGGCGCGGGTCTGGCGGGCGGTTTACTTCTATCTCCGGCGCGAAGGGTGGTCCGGACCCGGGGGCCCTGGCTGGCGGCCGGGATTGCGCTGATTGTGTTCACGCCTCATCTTGTATGGCAAATGCAAACGGGTTGGACCACGCTGGAGTTCATGGGCAACGCGGCCCTGCTCAAGAATAATCCCCTGTCGCTTCCGGATTTCGTTCGAGCGCAGGTGCTCTCCATGCATCCGCTGCTGGTCCCGCTATGGTTGGGCGGTCTGTTATACCTGCTTCTTTATAGAGAAGCGCGCTTGTATCGAGCCGTCGGCTGGGCCTTCGTCATTAACTTTATTCTGTACGTAAGCATGAACGGCAAGGCGTACTATCTAGCCCCGGCCTATTGCGTCCTGCTCGCCGGCGGCGCTCGTCTGCTGGAACTGGGTTTGGGTCGCCTTGCGCGAGTCCCGAGATTTGCCGGCATGACGCGTATTGCCCGGAGCGGCGTTTTCGTATTGCTTCTGGTCGGCGGCGTGGTCACGACCCCGCTGGCCATGCCCTTGCTCTCGGCGGAGCAGTACATCGCCTACAATGAAAAGCTGGGCCTGGTTCCGCCGCCCATGGAAAAATCAAAAACGGGCCGGATGCCGCAAAACTTCGCGGACATGTTCGGCTGGCCGGCCGTCGCCAATACCGTGCTGGGCGTGGTGAACGGCCTGACCCCCGCCCGGCGCGAGGGCGTGGTCGTGCTGGCATCCAACTACGGTCTGGCCGGCTCGCTTCAATTCCTGGGGCGAACGCGAGGCATGCCGCCCGTCTACAGCGGTCACAATAACTTTTATCTCTGGGGGCCGGGGGCGGGCGATTTCAATACGGTCATCGCCGTCGGGATTCCCCGTCGGAAGCTGGAGCGTCTCTTCGGTCGAGTCGAGGAGCAAGCGCGGACGGATTGCAAGTACTGCATGCCGGCGCGTCGCAATCTGCCGGTTTTTCTGTGTCGCGATCGGAAAGTCCCGGTGGATGAACTCTGGCGGCGCTTGAGGCGATTTATATAGGGCGGGTCGTCGCTTCAGCCGCGAGCCGCTCAATGATTCACGGCGTCCTTCAGGCGACTGCCCGCCTTGAACTTCACGACGCGCCGATCGGGGACCTGGATGTCCGGTCCGCCGCCCGGATTGCGAGCTATCCGCGCCGTTCTTTCGCCGATGGAAAAAGCACCGAAGCCCGGCAGGGACACGGTCTCGCCTTTTCGCAATGCGTCTTCCACGGCCTGGAGCACCGCGTCCAGGTACAGGCCGGCCTTGCGCTTGTCGAGCTCCGCGATCTCGGCGATGGTTCGAACTAATTCCGCTTTTGTCATGGTCGGTTCGCATGAAACGCGACCCGCGTCGTCGAAGTCAAGCAGCATGCGGTCTTGCGCGGCGTCGCGCGGGCGAAAATCCGTTTTCAGCTTGACCGGGATTCGCGCGGGAATACCTTAAATATTTCCCATTAACGGCGGAGCAGGCGATTTGGAACCCAGGATTACATTAAACGACGTCAACCGAGCATGGATCAGCAGGGATCCCGCCTTGCCGGATCTGATCATCCGCATGTCGGAGCAGGGGGACCCTCGACCGGAGAAGCCGTTCAAGGGGCACGGTGCCTGGGATTACTCCTCCTTTGTGCAGCGCTCCTTGCGGGACATCCCCTGGGACGAAGACGACGAAAAGCGCATGCGCGCACGAACCGAGGCCTGGCGTGTTATGGAAGCGCCCGACGCGGAACACCCTCTGCCGGATCGCTTTCGCCTGTATGTCGTTTTGCTGGAGTTATGGAAGGAAAACGGTCTGTATGAACGGGACTGTATCTTTCGCGTAATCGATCGCGTGCGCTTTCGGTGGGGCGTTTGGCGCGCCGTCAAGCGTATCTTCAAAGAGGCCGAGACCCGGGACGATACCGAAATGCTGGGCGCCTTGAACGCGCGCCTGGACGGGGGCCGTTACGGCGGGATTGACGGTCGGGAGGTACGGTCGTGGACCGTGATGTATTTGCGGCGCCGGGCCTGGAGATATCTGCGTCAACGCGCCGCGGCTCTGCCGGCGGCCTACGTGGATACCGCCGTGGACTTCCTGCGCTTCTATAGCGATGAGTTCTCGCCGAATCCCCAGTGGACGCAGCAGCACATCCTCTGCCACGAAAGTGGAGACTATACTCATGCTTCTTTCTGGATGCGGCCCAGCGCCAAGAATTTTCTGGAATATCGCCCCTATGGGGAGCTCTGGGAGCGTTCCCCCCGGCCCCTGTTCACGCTCCTGGAACGAGCGCGTTCGGAGAACATCCGCGAATGCGCCGTCGCCGCCCTGAAGACCGACTTTCCTGTAGCCCTGCGGGAATCGCGGCCGGACTGGGTGGCGCGCCTGATTACCATTCGCAGTCAAAAGATTGATGAATTCGTCGTCTGGCTTTTGAGCAATGTTCCTCGTTTCGCGCAGGATAAGTTCAAGGAACTGGAATTGCACGAACCGGTGTTGCGCCTGCTGGACAGCGGCTCGAAAGAAGCGCGCAAGTACGCCGCCGAATACGCGCGTGTCTACGCCCGTGATCTGGAACTGGAGCGTCTGCTGGTTCTCATCAATCACGACGAGAAAGAGGTGCGGGCGCTGGCGCGAGACTTACTGGAAAGTCGGGATCCCAGGACGGACGTCGGTCTGGAGGCCTGGGGTTCCTTGCTGGGTTCGTCTCACGCGGACGAATACGCGCGAGAAATGATTCTCAAGAATTTCAACGCCGCCGAATTGACGCCGACCTGGTTTCGCGAACGCTTGCTGGAACCGGATTCCTTCTCGTTCGCCTCGGAGAAGTTGCTGGAAATTCACTCCCGTGAATCCCTTTCGGCCGGTTATTTCTCGGAGATGCTGGATGACGGGCGGCTTTCGAAGGGCGTTGCTAAATTCGCCTGGAAGCAAATTCTACATTACGCCCCGCTGGACCAGGACGTGTTGCGGCGTTTTTATCTTTTAAAATGGACCCATCGAGATTTCGCGGCGGCCGCGGACGAAGGTAAGATCGAACCCCGGGATCTCGGCGCGGACTTTCTAAAGGCGGTTGCCTATCGGCCTTTGTGGGACGCGAACGAATTCATCGGTAATCTCATCGACGGGGAACGTCGCCTGCGTCCCCACGGGGAAACCGTCCCCGAATTCGGAGAGCGGCGGGCGCTGGAATGGCTGGGGGATTTTCGTCGTTTCAATTCGGACGAACTGGGCGCGGACTGGCTGCTGGAGCTGGCGCGACGCACGGAGGCCGCGTATCACGAATGGGCCGCGGACTACATGGTGCGCGGCATGGCCCCCGAGGCTTTCGCGCGCGAAGGCAAGAGCGGGCCGGAATTTCTCTGGGACCTGCTCAATGGGCCGGGCAAGGACGACGAACCCGGCAGGCTCTTCGCGGCGCGTTACCTGCGGGAGCGGGATCTGGACATGGCTCCCGGCGGCGGTCCCGCGGGCCACGAGGGTCGGGTGGAGTCCTCCTTCGTGGACTATGAGAAGGGCCGAACCCTGATCTTGAACGAGCGCGCCAATCTGCGCGCCCTGGGTTTGGACTACGCTCGGCGTCGCATGGCCGCCTGGCAGCCGGACGTGGACCAGGTGCTGGAATTGTGCGAATCCAATTTCATGGCCGTGCGGGATTTCACGGCAAAGGCCCTGCTGGCGGACGACGAACCCAAAAACCGCGCCTTTCGCATCGACGCGGAGGCCTGGAGCGCGGACGACGTGTATCGCTTCTGTGAATCCCTGCGGGACTTTACCCGTAACCTGGGTATGCAGATCATTTCCCGGGCGCCGAAGTTCGCCAAGCCCGATGAGCTGTTTCGCCTGACGGAAAGTCCCGACCGACGCATTCGCTTCTTTGTGATTCAGACTATCTGGGATCTGTATCGCGGACGCGGTATTACCTTGAGCTGGACTCCGCCGCCGGACTTGCAGACGGACGAGGGGAAGACGGATAGTAAGAAGAAAGAAGAGAACCAGGAAGCAGCCGAGCAAAAATCCGATGTCGCGGCTGAAACGGGCGCGGACATGCCGGACATGTCCGCGGGCGGACGCTCCATCGCCGAGCGGCGGGGGGAAGGCGAAATCGCCGGGCGCGAAAATCTGCGCAACTTCCTGCGTCGTGTACTGTTTGAAATACCACCGGCCCGTTACTCCGGCGGCTCGGGAAAACGCGTGCGGGTCTTGCCCGCGCGCAAGGCCAAGTTGTATATGATTGAAGTGTTACGAGAACTGTCCGTGGAACACGTCGAGTTCGCTCGATTAACGGTGCCCCTGTTGACGGAATTCATGCACTCCCGGGGCAAGAGCGAACACGCGGCCTGTCTGGTGGCGTTGACGCGAATCCACGAGACCCATCCCCGTCTGGAGGCAAGCGCATGAGTGAAGAACAGGCGGATCGCATTTATCTAAACTACCGCGGGGCGGTAACGGGCCTGGTGGGAGACGGGCGTGCCCTGCGTTTCGTCACGCGCCACGACGAAGGCATGGCCACGGGCGTCTATCGCCTTGATCTGGATGACGGCCACTTGCGTCTGGATTCCTTGCCCGCGCCGGCCAATCATCTGGCCATGGACGGCAATTATTTATACGCGGCGTGCTCCAATCGCAAGTTGTATCGCGGTCCGCGCACCGGCGGAGAGCTGAAACCTTTCGCGGACGAACTGGACGAGGAGCCGCTCCGGCTGGTAATCGTGGGAGAGCGCATCGCCGTGCTCGGAGAGCGCGGCATTCAAGTGCTTTCGCCCATGGGAGAGACCCTGCAAAGCCTGGAAACGGGAGAAAGAACGGGCGCGCTGGCGGCGGATGAGACCGGGGCCTGGCTCGTGGCCGGCACGGAAACCGGCCGCCTGGTGGTGTTTACCCGTGAAGTGGGCGGCGAAACCCGCGAAAAGTTCGAGCAAAGCGGAAGTATTCAAGTTCACGACGGCGCCGTCTCGGCCATTCTCTTCGAGTCCGGGGAGGCGCGCGTGCTTTCGTCCGGAGCCGACCTGCGCCTGCACAGTACTTACGTGCGCGGCACGCCGGACACCGAG
>CAZGYS010000039.1:0-20173 GCA_964530305.1 uncultured Leptospiraceae bacterium | reverse complement strand
CAGACTCCGCGTGGTAGTGATTTTCTGCGGCCTGGCCCTGCTGGTCGTCCTGGGGCGAATCGCCCAGTTGACTTTCAAGAACGGCGGCCGAGGCGCGCGGACGCACAAGACCATCGTGCGCGGTCCCATACTCGATCGGCGCGGCATGACCCTGGCCATTACCGAGGAAGCCAGCCGCATCGCCGCCAACCCCGGCGAAATCATCGACGCGGATTTCACGGCCCGGCACCTTTCGCGTTTTCTGGAGTCTTCGCCTCTCTTTATCCAGGAAAAGCTGGAGCGGAATCGCAATCGTCGCTACGTTCGCCTGAAGCGTCAGGTCGACAATTACGTGGCCGATCAAATCATGGAATTGCGATTGCCCGGCGTGCATCGTGAACGAGAATACAAGCGCGTTTATCCCGGAGGACGCCTGGCCAGTAACCTCATAGGTTTTACGGGACGAGATCAGACGCGATCCCTGGCCGGCCTGGAGCGCGTCTATCATCAGTTGCTGTCTTCGCCCGAGGTGGCCGGTTCTCGCCGCGGTCCCCGGCTTCACTTAACCATCGATTCAATTATGCAGCACCGCCTGGAGAAACACCTGGGCGAAGCCTTCGACGAAAGCGGCGCGAAACGCGCGACGGGTATCATCATGAACGTCGAAACGGGAGAAATTCTCGCTATGGCGACTTTCCCCAATTATGATCCCAATGAGTACTATCGCACGCGTCCGGAGCAGCGCGCGAACTGGGCCCTCCGTTTCAACTATGAGCCGGGCTCCACCGTGAAGATTTTCATGGCGGCGGCGCTGCTGGAAAAGCGGCGCGTCAGCCTGCGGGAAAAGTTCTTATGCGACGGTTCCATCACCTTCGGCGACATCACCATCCACTGTAAGTATCGCGGACGCGTGCGCCGTCACGGCCGTTTGACATTGTCCGAGATTCTTGAGAAGTCCTGCAACGTGGGTACCATCGAGGCCATGCGCCGCATCAGCAAGGACGAACTGCATCATTTCATGACCGGCCTGGGCTTCGGTCAAAAAGCCAACCTGTTGCCGGGCGGCGCGGGCGAAACCGCCGGTTATTTTCCGGGCTTGAATATCTGGGTGCCCTCCACGGGATACTATGTTCCCATCGGGCAGAGCTTCAGCACGACGCCCCTGCAATTGTTGCGCGCCGGCGCTTCCATCGCCAATGGCGGTCGCCTGACGCGGCCCTACATCGCCGAGCGGATCAGCACCACGCGCGGGCGAACCTTGAATCGCAATCAACCTGCTTCCACGCGCAATCCGTTTTCGCCCGAGACGAATCGCCGGGTGCTGCGACTCATGCGCGGCGTCGTGGAGAACGGCACGGCGCGCGCCGCGCGGGTCGGCGGTATTACATCGGCCGGCAAAACCGGCACCGGTCAAAAGGCGACGGCGCGGGGTTACGTGGAGCGTTATGTCGCGTCGTTCATGGGTTTTTTCCCGGCCGCCAAGCCGCGCTACGGCATGCTCATCGTTTTCGACGAGCCGCGCGGACATGCCAGCGGCGGCTCCCTGGCGGCGCCGGTCTACGGGCGCGTCGTGAAGGATATCCTGCCCACAATCAAGGAAGGCGTGCAATCGGTGAAGGTCGCCGAACTGGAACCGGCTCCGACTAAAAAAGCCGACAAGAAGCGCCTCCAGGACTTTCGCGGTTTTTCCGCGCGGGAAGCCGCGGACATCGTCGTCGGCGCTCATCATCTGCCCTTGCGATTGCGCGGGAGCGGGCGCGTCT
Organism: uncultured Leptospiraceae bacterium; assembly: GCA_964530305.1. Classification (GTDB taxonomy): domain Bacteria; phylum Spirochaetota; class Leptospiria; order Leptospirales; family Leptonemataceae; genus CAZGYS01. Next base: position 18,431 of record CAZGYS010000039.1, on the reverse strand, counting down.
TTCGTCAGTCGCCTCGACCCGGTACGCCCATCAAGGAAGTGGACCGGGTGGAACTCTTCCTGAATGATGAATCCTGAACCCTCGAAATGGGTAAAGTTTCGATTGCTCCGGCCGACATTACCGGTATGATGAAATACATTGGATTTGCTTCTGTTTTCGCCGCGGCGATGTTGTTCACCCTGCCCGCATCCGCCGGCAAAAAGTCCGCGCCGAAAGCCGGCACGCTGGGTTCCTGCTACAGCGCTACGGCCGCTCCCGTGTGCTATGAACTCTACGGCGCGCGCTTCAAAAAGTACGGCCCGAAAAAATGCAAGGGCAAGTTCGACACCTGGCGCAAGCAGCGCAAATGTCCGGTCACCAATCTTCGCCTTTCATGCGACATGCGCGTGGACGCCGCCCACAACATGCGCTTCTTCTTTTATGATCAAATTTCCCTGCGCGATGCCCGTAAGATGTGCAAGCGCATCCAGAAAATCCCGGGCAAACGCCGCCGCGCGGCCGTTATTCGCGGGAAGCGAAAGGGTTTTGACTTATAGGCTGTAGCTCATTCACGGCGGCACCGGCCAACCGGCCATCATTGCCGCCGCCTTCAGCATGTCGTAGGCAAAATTTCCCGTGATGCCCGAATATGCGCCGCGTAAACTAACTAGCGAATCGAACCCAGCAAAGCGGTTAAGGGGTCCGGGGACATTCGCAACACGTCGCTCTCGCGCATCCGTGCGCTCCGCGACATCCCTCCCATCCAGGTCGGGACCCGGCAGGGTGGGTCGCCGGCACGGATGCCGGCGTGTCGGGCGAGGCATGGATGCCGAAAGCCCGACGCAGGGAGGGGACAGCGTCCCCACCCTGGTTCATATATTTATCGCCTCTCCCAGAATCGACGCCGTAGCTTCCATAACGCCCTCGGACAGGGTGGGATGCGCGTGCATCGTGCGCGCGAAGTTGTCCACCACCAGTTCCATGGCCGCGCCGAGAGTGAACTCGGCAATCATTTCGGTGGCGCCGGGGCCGATGATGTGGGCGCCGAGAATCTGACCGTACTTCGCGTCGGACACGACTTTGACGAAACCCTCGGAATCACCCTGGGCCTTCGCGCGACCGCTGGCCGTGAAGGGGAAACGACCAACCTTAATATCTAGCCCTTGCGCGAGAGCCGCTTGCTCGGTGAGGCCCACCGAGGCGACTTCGGGATGACAGTAGGTGCAAGCGGGGACGATGCCGTAGTCCAGCGGTTCGTACTCGAGATGGGCGTCGGCCGCGGCCTTGCGACCGGATGAAATCTTGATGGCTTCCGCGGCGCGAATGCCCTCGGCCGAGGCGACGTGGGCCAGCGCCGGGCCGGGAATGCAATCGCCGATGGCATAGATATTGTCGACGTCGGTTTGATAGCGATCGTTCACGACGACGCGGTCTTTCTCCAATCGCACGCCGAGATTCTTGAGACCCAGGCCTTCGGTGTTCGCGGCGACGCCGGTAGCCATGAGGACTTTGTCGAATTGCGCGGATTGTTTGGCGCCTTTCGCGTCTTCCCATTCGACTTGAACGGAATTGGTGCCGTTGGGAGTGGCGCTTTGAACCTTGACGCCCACGTGAATCTCGATACCGCGCTTTTCAAAGTTACGCTTCAGAAGCTTTGAAACCTCGGCGTCTTCATTGGGCAGCACGGCCGGAAGATATTCCAGCAGGGTCACCTTCGTGCCCATGGACGCGTAGAAATCGCTGAACTCAACGCCGATGGCGCCGGCTCCGACGACGCAGAGCGACCCCGGTTTTTCGGGAAGGGTCATGGCCTTGCGATAGCCGAAAACCATCTCGCCGTCCATTTCAATGCCGGGCAGCGAGCGTGCTCGCGCGCCCACGGCGATGATGAACTTCTCGGATTCCAGTTCCGTGGTTTGTCCGTCGGCGGTAATCTCTAGGCGATTGCGATCCTTAAATTTCGCCTCTCCCGTCACCACCGTGATCTTGTTCTTCTTCATGAGGTACTCGACGCCTTTTTCCATGGCGTTTGCTACGCCCCGGCTGCGTTGAATGACGGCGGGAAAGTCCGGTTCCACGCCCTGGGCCTTCAGGCCGAATTCGGAAGCGCGCTTCATTTCCTCCAGGAGATGGGCGCTGGTCAGCAGCGACTTGGATGGAATGCAGCCCCAGTTCAGGCAGATGCCGCCCAGATGTTCGCGTTCGACGATGGCGACATTATATCCAAGCTGGGAGGCGCGAATGGCGGCGGAATATCCGCCGGGGCCCGAGCCGATTACGGTGACATTGTATTTGGACATGGAAACTCCCGGAAATGAATCTAGCCGGCGAGGTTGTCTTCCATCGATTGCTCAGCCCGGCCCAGGGCGATTAGATACCCGGGCGCGGTACTGAAAAGCAGAAATGTCGATCGGCCGGCGATTAGAAGGAAACGAGTTTCGCGTGGCTGATGGGTATGATGCGGGAATCACGTATGGCCCGCAGGACACGCTGGGCATCGCCTTCACGGCGGAAGCAACCCAGGTAGACTCGGTTCAGGCGATTGTTTGATGGATGTCTCAGACGAAATCCCAGAGCGCGATTGGGTACGGTTTCTTCCAGCGTGCGGCACGGTGCCGGACGCTGGGTGGACACGGCTTCCAGGCGATTCATCCGCAGGAGCAATTTTTTCGCGTTCGCGACCGAATAGGTGCCCAGGGTAATTACAAAACTGGAGGAGGACGTCGTTCCATTGGCCGAGGGATTCATCAAGCGTCTGGTTGAGCCGTTGGAAGTCCCATTGGCGGGGTTTCCGGTCGCCGGGTTGCTGGTGCCGCCCGTGCCGTTTCCGCCTTGCGCCAGGGAGCCGATGGACCGAGAGCCCGAGTTGCCGGCATCGCCGTTGGCGGAATTGGCGGGCTTTTTGCCTTGATTGGCCGCCTGGCGTTTGTTGACCCGAGCCGATACGTCCGCTTCTTGCTGCTGCACGCGGCCGATGGGCACGCCGGCCATTACGCCCAGCCCGAAAGCCAGCACCGCGACCAGGGCCAGACCCGTCAAAAGCGGCCGAGACTGCAGGAGCCCGCCCAGGGACGGGCCGGAGGAGGAGTTGCCGGTAGGTTCGGGAGCCGGTCCGCCACCGCCGGTATTGCGACTCCGAATCCGATTAGAGAAATCCATGTTCTGCATTTTGCTTCATTGATCCCGGCCAGGGCCGGATCCCATTCAGGTATATAAGAAAATATCGGTGAATTCGCTGAAATAGACCGAAAATTTAACAAAATGGGGGCATGGAAAAATAACAACAAGGCCCGGCTCGGTTCGGTGCCGGCACGGATTTGCGCGCTCATTCTGCTCGGCGGGCTCTCTTCCGGCGTATTCAGTCAGACGCCCGAGGATCCCCACGTCATCTCCTTGTTCTTTAAATTCAATTCCTCCGAGCTGAACAGCCGTAGCCGCGAGGGCTTGCGCGACTATCTGGATAATCGCGGTCCGGAGCGCCGCTATCTGCTGGTGCAGGGATTCGGATGCGAAAGGGGCGGATTCGCCAATTCCCTTACGGCCGCGGAGTCGCGCTCGGGCAGCGTGCAGGCGATTCTCATCCAGGCCGGCGTTACCCATGATCGCTATCGCATCGCCCCGGGCGGGGTCATGCTGGGCGAGCCCCGGGATCCTCATCGGCGTGTCGTCATTCGCGGTTATCCCGACGAGCGTAGTCTTGAATACGCCCTCCAGCGAGCCAAGGAGCTGGCGCGTCGCATCAATGCCGCGAAGGATCGCAGAAAGCAGGAGGCGATTCTCGTCCAGTATGACAAACTCATGCGCGAAAAGTCGACGCGCTCGACGTCCGGCAATTACTGGGCCGTCTTCGCCATCGTTTTCCTGCTGCTCATCGTGGCGATATTGCTGTTTATACTTTTGTTCCGAAATCGCAATCGCCGCGGGAAAGCCCCGCGCGAAGAGCAAGACCGCGTGAAGCATCGCCTCACGCCCGCGGAAGCCGAGGAACTGGCCGCCATCACCGGCGAAGAACCCATTCCCGTAAAGCCCGCGTCCGTGCCCGAACCGGTCGTGGAGGCGAAGGCGATTCCCGCCGGCAACCGCGAAATCGTCGACGGGCCCCGGGCCCAGGCGAAACCGCCCACCGAAAGCGTCCAGGCCCGGGAAGCCCGGGCGGCCTCGGGCAAATCCCCCGGCACGTCATTGCAAGAATCCATCAGGAGTAAACTCAACATGGCCTCAAAGAAGAAATCAAAATCCACCTCCAAAACATCCGCCGCGAAGACTTCGCCGAAGGCGGCGGCGAAATCCAATAAGCCCATTTCCATCGGGCGCGCGGTGGAGAAATCGTTCGAGGAAAAGTCCCTTTCCCAACTGGCCAAATCGCCCATAAACGCGCTGGAAGGGCTGACGCCGCGACACGCGCGCATGCTCGAGGAAGGCTTCGGCATCAAGACTATCGAGGATCTGGCTCAACTGAAATACTTCGAAATCGCGCGCGCCATCGTCGTGCTCGCTAAATACGAATAAGCGTGGATCGGGCGCGGCAAGTGAGATTGGCGGGGAATGACGAGGCCCTTCCCTATGATCTCCTCCTGGAAGCGGACCCGTCCCGCGCCGCCATCGACGCCTACCTCCACGCCCCAGGCGCGAAGCTATTCGTGCTGCCCCATGACCCGAGCGAATCGCCCGCCTCCGTTGACTCCATCCAGGCCGTGCTGGCGCTTCTGCCCATCAGCGACGCCTGCCTTGAGATAAAGAACATCGCCGTGGCGGAGGAAGCCCGCGGCCTGGGCCTAGGGCGCATGCTGCTGGATTTCGCGCGGCAGTACGCCCGAAAAAACGAATACAAGGTTCTTCGCATCGGCACCGGCAACTCCAGTCTGGACCAATTGCGCATCTATCAGAAAGCCGGCTTTCGCATGAAGTCGATCCTCCCGGATTTCTTCGTGAAGAATTATCCGGAGCCCTTGTTTGAGAACGGTCTTCAGTGCCGGGACATGGTGGTACTGGAGCAGGACCTCACGTGAATCGAAATACCCTGGTCCTGTTGCTGCGTCTTGGTGCTTCACTGGCGTTGCTTTCTTTGCCTTTATATTTCTTTTTAACCATGGGTGGTGAGAGAAGACCGGGCGACGAGGATCGAACTTTTGAATTCGCCGCTCTAGCGATTAGTTTATGGATTGCAATCGCGGCTTTCGCGGTCGTTCTTGTGAAGCGCGCGCGAATCGGCTTCGGCTGGTCCGCTGGCGCCGGTCCGCGAATAGCCGACTACAAACGCTATCGAGAAGGCGGTTCAATGCTGGTCGGCCTTGTGGGGGCTCCTTTCGCGCTGTACTTTCTTTTTCAGGTCGTCCTTGAGGTGCGCTTCGAGTTTCGGGAGTTGGAAGACCTTGCCATGGTTTTGCTTTTCGCGGGCTTCGTTTTCTCCATCTTACTCGCGGTGCTGTGGCAGGTGCCGGCCTATGTCTTCGGCGGGCATGTTCACGAAGGCGGATTCTTTAGTGAAACCCTCTTTCATGACTGGAGCAAGGTTCGGGCGTACCGAGCAAAGCCGCGAAAAAACAGGATCAAGTTGCAAGTGGAACGACGCTTTCTCGTTTTGGACTATACGGAAAATATTATTTTACGATTTAACGAAAAGAATTTCCGAAAGGCCGCGGACAAGTTGAAGCGTGTTTTCGCCGAACGCGAAGGTGATGATAACGACGGCTAAGCCAGCAAGTACTTGTACTTTCCCTGCGCAACGCGTTTGCCCGCTTCGTTCAGGAAATCCGCCGTCATAAAAACATTCGACCCTTCGCGGGACGTAATGCGCGTGCGAATCTTGACGCGACCATCGGGGACGGGGCGCAGATAGCGAATGGAAGCGTTTACCGTGAGGATGTTCGTCGTCGTCTCGTCGCCGTGAAGCATGAGTTGCAGGGCGGTCAGGGTATCCCCGGCGCTGAAGATGGTGCCGCCGTGCATGAGTCCGTGGAGACCGCTGGTGTTGCGCTTATAGGGCACATGCGCGGTGCTTTCCTCGGGATCCAATTTTTCGATCGTGATTCCCAGCGTTCCGGGCAGACACTGATCGATGAGAAACTGGATCTGATCTTGTATGGGAAGATCAGGCTCCGGTTTCTCAAAGATGTCGGATACTACATCGCCGATTTGCATTTTTTGTTTAAACGGTGAAACGGTGAAACGGTGAAACGGTGAAAGACGCGCCTAATCACAAAGTGGGGCCGAAGTCCAACAAAATTTGCCGAAATCTTGCAACCTTCATCGGAGCGCCTCTCTAATCGTTCACCCGTTCACCCGTTCACCCGTTCACCCGTCTTACTCACCATACAGCGCCGCGATTTCTTTTTCGTATTTGTCCGTGACCACGTTGCGCTTGATCTTCATGGTCTGGGTCATCTCATCGCCTGCTTCGAATTCCTTGGGCAGAACGTGGAAGTTGGAGACCTTCTCAAATGACTTGAAACCATTGCCGGTCGAGATCAGGTTTTTAATTTCGACTTTGTAGGCGTTGCGCAGGTCGGCGTTCTCATTCCATTTGGATTGATCATCGCCCAGCTTGACGCCGTTGGAATCGGCCCACTTGGTTACGCCTTCGACATTGGGAGTAATCAGCGCGCCCAGGGTCTTGCGATCCTGTCCGACAATCATCACCTGGCTTACCAGGGGCGATTCCTTGAGTTTGTCCTCGATTGGTACGGGCTCCAGGTTTTCGCCGCCGAGCAGAACGATGGTGTCCTTGGCGCGGCCGGCGAAACGGAATTCACCCGTGGTGGTCATCACCAGCAAATCGCCCGAGTTCAGATAACCATTTTCGTCGATGGTGGCTTTCGTCTTCTCTTCTTCCTTGTAGTAGCCCTTCATGATGTTCGGGCCCTTGTGCCAGGCGATGCCTTTCTCACCGGCTTTCGTGATGACTTCGCCTTTTTCCGTGCGCAATTGCACTTCGATGCCGTTGAGCGTAACGCCCAGGGTCTGGAACTTGTTCTTCTCCGGTTTGCGGAAAGTGGAAACACCGGTGGTCTCCGTCATACCGTAAGCTTCCACGATGGGAATGCCGCAGGAGCGAAAGAACAGGTCCACGTTGTGGGGCAGGGCGCCGGCGCCGCTGAAGCCGAACTTCGCGTTGCCGCCGACCAGCTTGCGAATTTTGCCGAGAATGGCCTGCGCGGGTAGGTTGTAGAACCAGAGCGTCGGCAACATGAACAGGTAGCCGGCTTTCTTCAGGGTCTCTCCCGCGGGAGGAGGTTCGGAATAGGCGACGCGTCCGCCCAGGTATTGACCGGCCATGGTGTAGTGCTGAGCGATCCATTTGGAAAAGTTAAACAGGGAGCGCGCGATGGGCGATGCCTTGGCGACGTTGTCGTGAATCTTCTTGTAGATGCCTTCCCAGACGCGCGGGACGGCCAGGATCACTGTGGGTTTGTGAGTGGCCATGTCGTTCACGATGTTGGCCACGTTGGTAAAGTTCATGCAACCGCCCACGGATACCATGAGCATTTCCAGCAGGCGCTCGGCGATGTGCCAGGGCGGCAGGAAACACATGGTGCTGTCGGAGGAGTTCAGTTTCAGAACGTCATGGGCCGCGCGGTTTTCCCAGACCAGGCTATGGTTGGTGAGCATCACGCCCTTGGGAGTGCCGGTGGTGCCGGACGTATAAATGACGGAGACCAGGTCGTCGGGTTTGATGGCTTTACCGCGATTGTGGAACTCGGCGTCTCCATTGGCGGCCATGGACTTCTTGCCGCGTTCCCGAATTTCTTCCAGAGTGTGCGTGGCCATGCCGGGGACTTCCGGGAGTTTACCTTCGATGACGATCAGGGTCTTGAGGTTTTTGAAATCGCCCAGGTTTTGCTGGAGCTTCTTATAGACCTTTTCGTTCTCGAGAATCAGAATTTCCGCTTCGACGTGATTGATGATGTAGCTGAGGTCCTCGAAGGTCGCGTCCGTTCCCCTGGGGACGTCGACGCAGCCGATGGACGTAATGGCCAGGGAGACCACCATCCATTCCACGCGGTTATCGGCGATGTGAACGATCTTGTCCTGCGGCTTCACGCCCAGATCGATCAGGCCCAGGGATAATTCCTGAATCCACTGGTACCACTCACTGTATTTGTATTCCTTCCATTCCTTGCCGACGCGGGTTCGAGCGGCGGGGCGGTCCGCGAAACTCGACGCGGTTTGCTGCAGAAAATGATACATTGTATATTCGGGGTTCATAATCACTCCGGTATGATTTAGTATTTGCGATCCTTTAGTAAAAGGGAGCGCCAGGGGAAGGAGTACAGTACGGAACTCGACGCCCGCGTCAATCCTTTATTCAGGATTTTACGGATCTCGGCCGTCGCATTTTGGTGAACGATCGTTTACGCGAATGCCCGGGCGATTGTCCGAGCGATTACACAGGTAGCGCCGGGGTGTTGATGGGCGGGAGCGCATCACCTTCATCGGAATCGTCGACCTTGAAGAGGGCCATGACCTTTTCCAACTGCTGGGTTTTCTCACGCATCTCTTGCGCCGTATCCGAAAGTCTATTCGATGAGCTGGCCGTGTTCGCGGCGATGCGATCCAGTTCCACGACCGCCTGGTTGATTTCGGACACGCCCTGGTTTTGTTCGCCGGCGGCGTGGGCGATTTCTCGAATCAGTCCGGCCGTGTCCTGAATGCCGGTGAGGATCTTATCAAAGGACTCCCCCGCCTTCTCGGCGATGACGACGCCCGAGCGGGCCACCTCGTCTACTTCGCGCGCCGCGTTGCGAGCGCGCATGGCCAGCTTGCGAATCTCCCCGGCGACCACGGCAAAGCCCTTGCCTGCTTCGCCCGCGCGGGTGGCTTCGATACTGGCGTTCAACGAAAGCATGTTCGTCGTCGCGGCGATTTCCTCAATCACCTCGATGGTGGACATGATTCTTTGCATGGCCTGCACGGTTTCGCTCACGGCCGCGCCGCCTTCCCGCGCGTCATGGGCCGTGGTCTCGGCCAGGTCCCGCGTCTTCTCCGCGTTGCGCGCGCCCTGCGAAATGCTCTGGGTGATTTCCATGAGCGTGACGCTGGTGTTCTCGGTGTCCGCCGATTGAGCCGACGCGTCCTGGGCGATTTTGCGAGCTTCCTGATTCAGGTGGTCCGCGGCGCCGGCCATCTGGCGCGCGTTCTTTTTAACGTCGGAGATAATGCGATTCAACGTGGCGCGGACTTCATTGAAGAGCTCCGCCGTTTGGCCGGCTTCCGTTCCGTATTCCACGGGCAGTTCCGTGCGCAAATCGCCCTTGCCCCGCGCCAGATCATTCAGCGAATTCATCAAATCCAGCCAGGCCGTGCGGGCGCCGTGCTCGGCAATGTTGAGACCCATCTTTTCCTGCTCGGGATCGACGCGCAGGCGAATGGTAAACTTGAGTACGAGAAAAAGAATCAGACCGGTACCGAAGGACCAGGCCGCGCACGCGGCGACGCCCAGGGCCTGTATGTAGAATTGATCCCACATGGTCACGCCCCTGGCCAGGTATTTGGGATCGGCCAGGAAGGGAACGATGAGCGTCCCGAGAATACCGCAGGCGGCATGGACCGCGTAGGCACCGACCACGTCGTCGACCTTGAGCACCTTTTCCAGTAAGACGATGATGAAGATGACCAGCGGCCCGGCTAGCAAACCAACCAGGAAAGAGTCCGCGGGACTGAAGTAAGCGCAACCCGCGGTGACGGCCACGAGTCCGCCCAGGATGCCGTTGACGATGTCTTCCACCATGGGCATGGAGCGCCAGAGCCAGGAAGTCACCATGGCCAGCGTGCCCCCCGTCGCCGCGGCGATGCACGTATTGGCGATGATCTTCGCCACGTTCAAGTTGGGATCGCTCAAGGTCAGCGCGGACCCTCCGTTGAATCCGAACCATCCGAACCAGAGGATCAGGGTCCCCGCGACGGCCAGCGGCATGTTGTGTCCGGCGATGTGTTGCGGTCGCCCGTCGTTGCTGTACTTACCCAGACGCGGACCGAGAACGATGACGCCCGCCAGCGCAATCCAACCGCCCACTGAATGCACGACCGTGCTGCCGGCGAAATCCATGAAGCCCAGTTCGGCCAGCCAGCCGCCGCCCCACACCCAGTGACCGAATATGGGATAGATAATAGTACTGATTACGACGGAGACGAAGAGATAGGCGGGAAAGCGCATGCGCTCGGCGACGGCGCCGGAGACGATGGTGGCCGCCGTACCGAGGAACACGACTTGAAAAACGAAGAGCGCGTATTCCTTCGAGGTACTCAGGCCGTCGAGCATGAAGAAGTTCCAGCCGATCCAGCCCGCCTGGCTGGCGCCGAACATGAGCCCGTAGCCCACTAGAAAGAACATTAAGAAGCCGAGCACGAAATCGATGAGGTTCTTGATGGCGACATTGATCGAGTTCTTGGCGCGAACGAGACCCGTCTCCAGAAACAGAAAGCCCATCTGCATGAGAAAGACGAGGGCGGCCGAAACCAGGACCAGCATGACGTCCAGATCCTTCGCCAGGGCTTTCGCGGCGGCCTGACTATCCTGCGCGGACAGCGGAGAACCGATCGCGAACAAGGCGAGCAGCGCGGGAACGCTCAAATAAGTTCTCAGCCGAAACTCTTTAAGTCGAATTGCATTAGATCGGTTAGAGGCGCAAAGCCTGGACATACGAAGCCTCCCAGCGGGTCCATCGGACTCTAAACCCAGTAGATTATAAGCCGACTTCTCGCGCAAGTAATTCGATTATCGGCTAATTATTAAGGCTATCCGCCGCGATTTATTGGGAGCGCCGGGCCGCCAGATCCATAATCTTGATGATTTTCTCAAGTTTAGTATTGTCGAGTTCACGTTCTTCGCGAGTGTCGCGTACATTTTCCAGATCCGCCCTGGTGGTTTCGAATTTCCAGGGCGGTTCCTTCATGGTGTACATTTTTCGGGCAGCTTGCTCAGCCAGCTTCCAATCCTCCGCCAGCACCGCCGCCCCGAGTATCGTGGCCGGGTCCCAGTAAACCTCGGATTCCAATCCACCGCGCCGTTCCGCCGCGAATACCACGGTGTAGGCGATTTTCGGCAGCTCGGTCATGGAGGCTTCATCGCCCTTGATGAAAAGCAGCGTGGCCAGGTTGATGCCGGGATAAAACTCCCGGGGATCGTACTCGAAACCTCGGCGATACCATTTGATGGCTTCGTCCAGGTAGATCTCCGATTCGATTTCGGCTTCCAGGCGATTTTCCTTCTCGTCGGCTTCTCCGTAGTAGTCCTTGTAGATGCGGCCCAGCATGCCCAGCGTCAGGGCTCCGTGTTTATTCTCCCGCACGATGCCTTTCAAAATGGCGACGGCCTGCTCTCGATCCCCCGGTTGATTGCGGCGATTCAATGCGAATGCTTTGAGCTCACGCACGTTCTGAGATTCGGCCAGGGGACCGGCGGGAATACGATCGGCCAGCTCGATTAGTTTCGTGTAGGCCTTCACATCGCGATAGCTGAATAGAAGTTCCAGGACGACCTCGGACTCCGCTTCCGTAATTTCGCCCGCCGCTTTCTCGACGGCGCTCAATTCATCCAGGGCGTGCCGTTCGTCGTTCATCCGACGCACGCGACCCATGCGTTCCTTGAGCGCTAAAATGCCCCGGCTGCGTTCGCGAAAGCTGGTCAATGATTCCGGAGGCATGACCACGCCCGGAAATTGATCCAGCAGTTGGAACAGGGGGCTGTCCACGTCTTCCTGTCTTTGTACCGCCAGGCGAAACTTCTCGGTCAGGATCTCCCGCAGGCGAAGGGCTTCGTCGTCGGTCAGGCGACCGTTGTCGAGCTGGTAGGGAATGCCGCGCAACATGTTGATGTCGAAGGGCATCGGCCCTTGCGGCGCGAACATGAGAATCGTCGTGCGAGGACGAGCCGTGTGACGCACACCCAATTCATAGTATACATTGGGATTGGGAATGGTTAAATCCGCTACCACCAGTTCGGATGCCAGCAGGCGTTCGAACATGGGCGTGTGAATGATCCCCGCGCTTTGTTCCTCGTCCGCGCGAATCACGTCCAGATCCGCCGCGACGGCCGCCGGATGAATGGCCTGCTCGTAGATGCGATCGAAATCGATTTCCACCGTACCGGAGGGATTCATCTTCTTGCCGAAGGGCATGACGACGAAGAGCATTTCCTTTATATCGCCCATGCAAAACATGACGTCCTGAATCGCCGGGGAGATCAATATTTTATTGACAGTTTATCAAATTAATCTATAAGATTTTGCATGACCCTCAACGAAGAAGAGTACCTTCATAAGCGCCTGGATAAACAAATCGACTGGCATGAGCGAAAGAGTAATCTCAATCAAATGAACTATAAAATAATTACGGTCGTGAATATCATTATCGCCGCCTTAATTCCCTTCATTACCAGCGTGCCGAGCATGGTGCCGATGGAGAACGGATACAAATTCATAAACTTCATAATCGGCGGCATGGGCGTCGTGGTAACCATACTGAGCGGCATACTGGCCTTAAACAAGTTTCACGTTAACTGGGTTCAGTATCGGAGTACGGCCGAATCCCTCATCAAGGAGCGGTTCATGTTTTTGACGCGCTCGGAACCCTATCATGGGGAAGAGCCCTTCGGTTTGCTCGTTCAGCGAGTGGAAAACATGCTGGCTACCAATACCCAGAGCTGGGCCCAGCACACGAAGGCCAAGACCAGGGGACCCACGGTACCGACCATCCGTCCCGTCGCCGTTCCTTCGAAGTCTACCGGGCCCGACGTCACGGAGCCCGATACGCCCGGCCCGGATAAAACTCCTTGATTCGTTCGACGCTTCGACCTGATTGAGCCTTATGGACGATTATCAGCCCATTCCCATCGACGTTTCAGATATCGATTTGCCGCCGGAACTGGCGGAGCTGGCCGATGTTCTGGCTCGCAATGTGCACGACACCTGGGCGGATCGCCGGATTCAGGAAGGTTGGCAATTCGGCCCCCATCGGGATGATGATAAGAAAGAACACCCCGGCCTGGTTCCCTATGAGCAACTTTCGGACTCGGAAAAGGCCTATGACGTCACCACGGCCATGGGTACGCTCAAAGTGATTTTGGCGCTGGGGTATAAGGTTTCCCGGGAACAATAACGGCTTTCAAAAATTTACTCCGCGTTTCTCCGTGCCTCCGCGGTGAATTCCTATTTCGCATCGGGCGCGAATGTATTCAGCAACGCGCGAATCTCGTCCAACAGTCCCGCCGGCGCACCCTGGGACCCGACCTGCGTCATGCAATCGTTGATGAACAGAATCAATCGCAACAGCAATTCCTTCCGGGCGAAGATGGCCGTCTCGGGTCCGGTGTAACCCACGACGTAGGTGTCCGGGTTCACCTGCAATCCGAAGGACAGCGCGTTGTGTTCCAGTTCCTCGCTGAGGGCTTCGTTTTCGGGATCGCTTGCTTCCTTTTCCAGGGCAATAAGCGTTTCCAGGAATTCGGTGAACTCCGGCATCCAGCCCTTCATGGCCAGGTCGCACAAATTCGCGAAGCGATTCTTTTCCGAGTGCAGCAGGATCGGCGCTTCGCGATATTCAGCGAACGCCTCGGGGATTTCGCTTTCGTCCTTGCCCGCGTTCTCATTGCGATACGCCGTGAAGTGGGTGCCGATGATGTACTCCCGATTCAACTCCGGAAAATCGGAGAACTTGTTTTGTTCTTTTGGAGCGGGGTTGAACTTTTTCTCCGCCTTGGCCAATTGCTCGGCCAGGTGGGGCGGCAGATCCGCGAAGGGATCTTCTTCGGGTTCGGAAGCGGGAGTCATGATGCAGTGATGTGCTTCGGCGACGGCGACGTCAATCGCATTCAATACCGGATCGGCGAGTGCTCCCGCGCGGCACTCCCCGGGCCCCATACGTGGGTCGGCTCAAATGCGACATAATCCACCCCTTTTTCGAAATTGGGCCCTTTCTTTAAAAGCTTCAGGAATCGCGAGATTCGCCGAAAAGGAAGACAGGGAAATATCCCTGGGAACTTTATTATGGGATCTACATTCGGCGGACTGGAAATCGGCAAGCGGGGCCTTCAGGTGCACCAGCAAGCCCTGAATACGACCGGTCACAATATTTCAAACGCGGACAATCCGCACTACGCCCGTCAGCGGGTCGTGATGCAGTCCATGGATCCCCTCTACGATCCTTCGCTGAATCGCGCCGCCGGTCCCGGTCAACTGGGTCAGGGCGTGTCCATCTCCGCGGTGGAGCGCATTCGCAATACCTTCTTTGATGACCAGATTGTCGCCGCCACGAACGTAAAAAACTTCTGGGACGCGAAACGCTCCTACCTCAGCCAGATGGAGAAGGTCTTCAATGAACCTTCCGACAACACCCTGCGCAGCCTGGGAGATAAACTCTGGCAAAGCTTTCAGGAGCTGTCCGCTTACCCGGCCGACCAGGCCCAGCGCGAAGTCGTCATTGAGCGTGCCAAGGGACTTACCACGCGCGTCAAGGACGTCTACACGAAGTTGACCCAGTTGCGCGAACGCGCGAACCAGCGCATCATCGCCGACGTAGAGCGGCTCAATTCCCTGGCGGGCCAGATTCGCGACTATAACGAACGCATTCTAAAATTGGAAACTCTTGGCGATATGCCCAATGACTTGAAGGACCGCCGCGATAAAGCCATCGAGCAACTCTCCTCCATGGTGGACATTACCATCGGCCGCGGCGATAAGGACGAGCTCATCGTCTTCATCGGTCAGCAGGCCCTTGTTCAAGGCGAAGTGCAACGTCGTCTGAAAACCGTGGGCAATCCGAAGAACGACGGCATGGTCGACATTAAGTGGGAGCACAATAATAAGGACCTGCTGTTGAACGGCGGCTTCATGAAGGGCTTGCTGGACGTACGCGATAAAGACATCGTCGAGCGAATCAACAACATCAACGAGTTCGCGGTAAACCTGGCCGACATCGTCAACGAGGCCCACAAGGACGGCTTCGGCCTCAACGGTTCCACGAATAAGAACTTCTTCACCATTCGCAATCTCAGCCAGAGCGCGAACGGTAACTTTCAACTACAGAACGCCGCCGCGAACTACGACCTGAATCAGGACGGCACGGCGGATGTTACGGCGATTTTTCGCGTTACCGGTTCCAATGTCGTGGACCCTTCGCGCAAAATCGGCCTGGACGGTACGCTGACGTTCTTCAAGAATGATAAGAACAATACCCCCGTTCGTATCGACTATTCCCGGGACGAAACCCTGGAACAGGTCATCAAACGCATCAACGACAGTAAGTCGGGCGTCGTGGCCTACATGAATCACGACAATCAGCTGGCCCTCAAGGCCACCACCGCGTCGGACGATCGTCGCTCTAATTTCATGATTCGCCACCTGGAAGACTCCGGGCAGTTGCTCGTGGGATATACCGGCGTTCTCAACGGTTCGGGCGAGGCGGGTGCCTTCGACTTTCGTCGCCTGAATGAAATCTCAAAACTACGCGCGCCCTTGCAGGACATCACCCTGACGCCGATTTTTAATCCGGCGGCTTACCTGGATGTTTCCGACGACGTCGCCAGGGACCCGGCTTCCATCGCCGCGGGACGCGGCAAGGACATCGGCGGCACCGGCGACTACAACACGCCGGGGGGCACCGCCGACGGAACCAACGCCCTGATTATTTCCGCGGCCCTGAAGCAAAAGCACCGCATGATCGGGCACGCGAAGAACGGGGACGATTTTTACAACGCGGTAATCTCCAAGCTGGGCACGGAGACGCGCGCCGCGCGCGACGCGGTGGATCGACAGAGCCAGAACATGGTTCAGTTGAACAATCTTCGCCAGAGCGTCATGGGCGTGAATCTGGACGAAGAGATGAGCAACATGGTCCAGTTTCAACATGCTTACAACGCCAGCGCGCGTGTAATCAATACCATGACCCAGATGCTGGACACGGTCATTAATCGAATGGGAGTCTAATTTGAAAGGTCGCTCGACTATTCATAGACGGAGTTAAAGCCATGATGCGAATAACGAACTTAATGCAGACCAACACCCTGGTGCGAAATGTCGGCATCCATAAAAGCAAGATGGACGACATCAACTACCAGTTGTCCACGGGTAAGCGCATTCGCCAGCCTTCGGACGACCCGTCGGCTGCGGCGAACCAGATGTTCTTTCGCACGCGCGTAGACGAGCTGGGTCAGTTCGAAAAGAACATCTACGACGCGCAGGCGCGCCTGAATTTGATGGACGGCGAACTGGATCGCGTCGGCAGTATTTTCCAGCGCGTACGCGTACTGGCCGTTCAATCCTCAAACGGTATTTATCAGGGCGACAACGGTTTCGAACTCAAGAACGCCATCGCCAAGGAAGTCGATCAGCACCTTCGCGCGCTCATCGACATCGCCAATGGGCGCGATGCAACCGGTAAGCCGCTCTTCGGCGGTCATGTCGTGGACCGTCCTCCCTTCGAGCCCATTCAATCCAATATTCGCGGGTTGCGGGGCATCGAACTGCAAAATCAAATCATCAACGTGGAGTATCGCGGCGATATCGGTAAGCAATTGCGCGAAGTCGAGCGCGGGCAGTACATCGACGTCAACTTCGCGGGCAACCAGGTCTTCGGCGGCACCAATGTCACCGTGACGGGCAATGTTCCCAACACGGGTTATACCGCCACCACGGATCAGGTCTTCAAAATCGACGGTACGGAAATTCGCGTCGCCGCGGGCGATACCATCGACGACGTCATCGACAAGATCAACAACGCGAATCTGGAAGTTAAGGCCAGTAAAATCGGCCAGGACTACATTTCCCTTTCCACTACGTCACCCCACCAGATCTGGCTGGAAGACGTGGAAGGCGGCACGGTGCTGCGCGATATCGGATTGATTGACCCCAATAAGCCCAATCCGCCCAATAACTACAGCCCCACCGCGCGAGTGTCGGGTCTTTCGGTATTCGATACCTTGATCAAGTTCCGTAACGACCTGCTGGCCGCGGATCAGTTGGAAATCTCCGGACGGGACCTGGCGAACCTTGATTCGGCTCTCAACAATGTTTTGCGTTTTCGCGCGGAAGTCGGCGCGCGCCAAAATCGCCTGGAGGAGCACCTGAAACGAACGACCTGGGACAAGGTTTTCATGACGGAACTGCTCTCCAAAAGCGAAAGCGTGGACATTCCCGAGGCCATCATTAACTTGAAGGTCCTGGAAAACGTTCATCAGAGTGCCTTGAACGTCGGCGCGCGAATTATTCGGCCGACGCTCATGGATTTTTTACGATAGACTTTTTCGGCCCGTTACCCGCTCATTGGTTTTCGGGCCCCGGTTTCGGGGAAATTTGAGATGACGCAACTGGCCACAAAGGCATTCGGCACAATCGACATCAGTCCGCGCCAGGTTCTGGATTTCGCGGAGGGCTTGTACGGTTTCGAGGAAGAGACCCGCTTCGCTCTGTTGGATGACGAGCAATCGCCCTTTAAATGGCTTCAATCAATGCAGGAGCCCAACCTGGCGTTCGTTCTGATTCAGCCGGATCTGTTCTTGAAGACGCCCTATGTTCCGGAAGTGACGGCCACCGAGTTGTCCGCGCTCAACGTGGAAAAACCGGAGGAGTGTCTGATTTTTCTCATTGTAACCATTCCCGACGGCCAGCCGGATCAGATGACCGCGAATCTCCAGGGACCCGTGCTCGTGAACGCGGAGAAGAAAATCGGCCGGCAGGTGATCTCGAATAACGACAACCACGCGGTTCGCGTATCCATCATGGAGCAATTGGACGGTTAAATTTGCTGGTACTCGCGCGCAGAGTTAATCAGTCCATCATGATCGGGGACGATATTGAAGTCGTCGTCGTGGACATCAAGGGTGATCAGATCAAGCTGGGCATTCGCGCGCCGCGAAGCGTGAGCGTGCATCGGGCCGAGGTGTATCGCGAAATTCAGGATCAGAACAAACAAGCCGCCGCCAGTTCGCCCAGTTCCCTGGGTGAAATCGGCAACCTGATGAAGCGTAAGAAGAAATAGGTCTCCCCGCCTGAGGCTTCTCCCACCGGGTCCCACCGCGTAATTTCCCGCGGCCTTTGCGCACCATCGTCATGAACTATCCTCTTATCGCGGCGGCTCTTTATACCCTGGGTCCCGATATTTGCGCCCAGTGCTTCGCCTTTCTGGATGAAGAGCATCTGGACGGCATAATTTCCGACCCGGGTTCGCGACCACATCGCTCCATGCTGGAACGAATCGAGATTGTCGCGGCTCTGGCGGACCCGGGTGAGCAAACTGCCGACGGTTTCGATCTCGGTGGCGGCGGCATCGACACGCGCACGTTCTCCAGCCGCGACCCGGCCCTCTCGGTAACCCTGATCGGCCCCGGCGCCCACCGATTCACCGGTCACGCCGGCGTGCGCTGGTTTCGCTACAACCCCGACGCCGACTTCGACTGGTTTGGCGATCACTACGGCGTCGACTACTCGACCGACCTGTGGTCCGACGACGATGCCGTCGAG
>CAZGYS010000038.1:0-20461 GCA_964530305.1 uncultured Leptospiraceae bacterium | reverse complement strand
GAGAAGTTTGTTCTAGTGGTAGGTGCCAATGTGAAGAGACAAAATCGTCAAAGAGTACGAAGAGGTGAAAGCGCTGATTGAGAAGTTGGAAGCTATTCTGGCAGATGAAGGCTTGCGTATGCAGATCATCAAGGATGAGCTTACCGAAATGAAAGAGCGTTACGGTGATGAACGTCGGTCTATCATCGAGCATAGTGCCGATGAATTCACGGCCGAAGATACCGGACAGGCGAGCCCAGACGGTGATGACCAGGATCAAAATCGACATCACCACCGTGAAGGCGATCGTAAAGGCACGTATATTAATTTTCATGAATTCCTCGGGCGATTTGCGGCATCATTGCGAACGCCCGGCTCCATGGTCAAATGGAATCGCCCAGGCGCCCGCGCCCGGGCAGGGGGCGATGATGATTCAAAGCCGGCCGACGGAAATATTCAGCCGCTTGCGAATCACCCGGGCCCGCTCCAGATACGCTTCGCGCCGCAACGTAGAGACCGCGGACATGTATTCACACAGACCGGCTTCGAACGTGAGATTACGGCGCACCATTTCAGCCGGTTCGGCCCGCAAACGCTTCGATTCCATGACCATATGGCGGGTATTCACCCAATTGGGATTCACCTGCGAAAGTATTTTCGTCACCGCGCCCGGATGGATGCCCCCGCCCACGGAAGTGCGCAGTTCGTTTTCCCGGGCCCGGGCCACAATCACGGAACAGATTTCCACAACTCGCTCGTGGTCCGCTTCCAGGTTCATGGAACCCGAGAGATCCGTCCGCGCCGCCGTAATTTGATGCAACTCCGCCGCCTCCGGCGAAGCAAGAATGGCGTTCATATTGGTGAAACCGTCGATGGTCTCCAGATTGATCCCGCGTTCCATGGCTTCATAAGCCTTCGGGCCGAGAACCTCGCGCATGGTCAGGATGAATTTCTTCAAGGCATAGGGCGATTCGATCATGGGGGCGATGATGCCGTCCACGCCGATGAGATGCAGCTCGCGCATATCATTGCGCGCCTCGGGTCCGCCGATTTTCACGTAGAGCGGTAGAATGTCCCGGCTCATGGCCCGCAGAACGGCGATGTCCTCGAAGGACATGTCCTCCACCTCGGTTCCGGTCTTTAATGCCGAGAGCGCCCCGTTACGGGCCAATTCACCCAGTTCCTTTCTTAATTGCTCAAATCGCGCGACTTGACCCATACTTATGTCCCCTGTAAGCCAATGTCGGAACTTCGACAATTAAAATAAGCAAAATCGCCGTTTTTTCAAGGTCGGGAAAGGCCGGGTTCGCCCGTTTCAGTCGGCATTCAGGCGAAAAGGGTGGCCGATTCCACGGGGGTTGAAATCATGGGGCCATGTCCGGCACCATTCTAACCGAAAAAAAAGGCAACTACGCCATCATCACCATCAATCGCCCCGACGCGTTGAACGCCCTGAACAAGGATGTCCTCGTCGAACTCAAGGACGCGGTCCAGGACGTCACCCGCGACGCCGGCATGCGTCTTTTGATTCTCACCGGCAGCGGAGAAAAAGCTTTCGTAGCCGGCGCCGATATCAAGCAGATGCAAAACCTCGGCACGAAGGAAGCCGAGGAGTTCGGACGCCTGGGTCACGACACCATGAACGCCATCAGTCGCGCGGATTTGATTTCCATCGCCGCCATCAACGGCTTCGCGCTCGGCGGTGGTCTGGAACTGGCCCTCGCTTGCGATATTCGCCTGGCGTCCAGCAAGGCCAAACTTGGTCTGCCCGAAGTCGGCCTGGGTCTCATCCCGGGCTTCGGCGGCACGCAACGCCTGCCGCGCATCGTCGGCCGCGGTCTGGCTCTCGAGATTATTCTTTCAGCGGGCATGATTGACGCCGAACGCGCCGAGCGCATCGGTCTCGTGAATCACGTCTACGAACCGGGTGAGCTTCTTCCCAAATCCATCGAGTTCGCCGAAAAGCTTCTGGGCACCAACGGCCCCAATGCGCAAAAGATGGCGCGCTGGCTCGTTCACAGCGGCATGGACCAACCCCTGGCCGCCGCCCTCGAACGCGAAATCAATTCCTTCGCCGATCTTTTCTCCGGCAATGAATCCAGCGAAGGTATGTCCGCCTTCGTCGACAAACGCAAACCCGACTTCAAGTAAGTCGCCTTCGCCCCAACCCCATTCCAAAGATCCCACCCGAAGCGGGTGGGCAAGGGTGGGATATCGTGCCGAGACCGCGCCCGTCCAGGGTGGGTCCTCTAATGTTTGTTCGCGGGGCGATGGGGCACGGGCTTATAGCATGAGATTGGAGAAAAGTCAAGCACGAGACTCCCACGCTTCAAACATGCGGATCCAAACCCAAATCAGCACTGGATCCGCAACCGTCCCCGCAAAGGACTTCATAATATTTGACGAGATCCTTTATCGCGCGGCATCTTGAAGTTCGCGGCGAAAGCTCACCCTTACTCACGGGCTCGGAATACCGGGCATTGACGGCGGCGCATTTGAAACGGCGAATACCGGGATTTCGTTGAAGGGCTGACAACAAACCACCGGTGGCGATGTATGCTGAACTTTGATTTCGAAAAGCTTCCGCGCAATAGAGCGCCCGAAAGACTAGCTTCTTTATTCGCCTTACGCCCGGCAAAAATTCAGACCGCCACGTTTATCGCCAAGCACGGCGAAAACCTCCACATCCCAAACGGACTGATCTATCTGTTACGTTCAGCACTGCTCATCGCGGGCGCCTTGAGTTTGATGGCCGGCGGCTATCTAAGCGTGCGATACTATACCGTCGTGGAGACGCACTTCGGCCATTTCGCTATTCCGATTGCCGTTCTACAAGTCGCGGCGTTAATGTTTCTAAGCCTGGTGTGGTTGGCGTTCGCCTGGATGTTCAAAGGCGCAATAGCCGAGGACAATTACCGCCCCAGGTTCGATTGGCCGCACGGATTGTACATGCTGGCGGACGCGCTGGTGTTTCGCGACCATACCATCACTCAAATTTCACGAGTTTCCATTTCAAGAATTCAGTTGGAATCAGAGAAGGGCATCATTATTTTCCGGCATGGTGATACGCCCTTAACAATTCAGGGAAAATTTGAAATTGCAGGCAATAAGCTTCTACATCTTCTACAGCATTGGCAATATCAAAGGCTCGAACGTGTCCTTCCCATTACGGCGGAAAGCAGACACATTTTCCTCAATCAATTCGCAAGGCACATGAATCGGGAAGAAATGCATGCGTGCCTGGAAGAATCGCTACGCCTGGATCAGTCTGATCGAGCACTTCGCTTTCGTCTGGAATTCGAAAAGGCTTGCGTCTTCGAAACCATCGACCCGTCAGGACATGCCTTGAGAGGCGGCCCGGATCCGGAGTTCACCGTTTGGAAACAAACCGGCAGGATTACGGAGTTTCGCGTCACCATCCCGTTCTTCAAGCCCGGGCCCCGGCTGATGGCAAAGCTCGGCTACTACTGGGCCGTAAAATTCAAGTATGGTTCCTTGCTCTCGCCCACCGAAGAAGAATTGAGAGAAGCCAGAAAGCACTTTTTCCCTGAAAACCCTAAACGCCGCTAACGATTTCGCGCGCCACGCCCGTGGATTCACCCCCCACGCATGCGACACACGAAAACCGTCGCGTCGCGGAAGCCGAAGGAGCGAATGCGCGCGCCGATGGCCGCGCCGCGTTCGGCGATGTTCTTCAAGCCCGCGCCGCCGGCGCTTGAACGACCGGACCATGAAAAGCCCGGTTTTCCGGCCACGCTTGAACGAATGTAAAGAGTATAGATCGCGCCGCGCGTGTCCTCATTTTTGACCCAGCGAATATCGACCAGCTCGGGTTTTTGATGCTTCAAGGTATTGGCCATCCATTCCGTAAAGATTCGCAGAATATGCAACGCCGCCGCCGGCTGAAGTTCTCGCCCAAGCTTTTCAAGCTTCGTGCGCAGGCGAACGGATTTCAAGACGCGCAGGTGTCGCAGGTATTCCTCCATTTCCTTCTCCAGCTCTTCGCGCACGCTCTGATTCATGGTCGTGAGGAAAACGATGTCCCGCAGTTGACGAAGAATGACGCGCATCTGATCCGCCAGGCCTTCATCCGGCTCGGCTCGCTTGCGCAGGGTGAAAATCACTCGCGCGATGCGACTCCCGATTGTGTCGTGCAGTTCCCCGGCGATACGCGTCTTCTCCGAACGCAACTGTTCCTCCGCCGCTTCCTGCTGGCGACGATAGGCGTTCAGGCGATCCGACAGCGCCGCGGAAAACAAAGCCAGTTCGATGCTCGCGCCGATTTGCAGACTGGATATGAGAATTCCCTTCTGGGGCAGGAGATTCAAGGCGTTCAAGATTTGCAAAATTACGGCGACTGAAAAAATCGAATAACCCAGCAGGTAGAAACGCGCCGGACGAAAGCCGGCTCGCCACGCGAAAACGCCCGCCGTGATCAAGAGAAAGGGCATGGCCAGATACAGATAGTTGGAAATTCGCAGCGGCAGGGGTTTAGCCGAAACAATAAACCAGAGGTTGGCCGCTGCCGCCAGGCCCATGTAGACCAGCGCGGTCTTGTCCATGCGCGGAGCGTGATCACGCAAACGCAGAAAAGAGCGCGCGAACAAAATCAAGAATACGGTCAGAAAACCACTGCAAACAATATCCGACCGAATGTTCCAGAGCGGGTATTCGGGCCAGAGGTACTCGAAGGCGTAGCCTTGATTAATGAAAACGTACAGCCCCAGAAAAAACGAATACAAGACATAGTAGAGATAACTGACGTCGCGCAGGGACAAACCCAGAAAAGCGTTGTAGGCCAGCATGACCAGCACGATGCCGAAGAACATCCAGTTAAGGATGGATTCGTCGCGACTATCCTTCAAGAAATGCTCGGGGCGATGCAGTTGCAGGACCAGCTTAATGGCGATGCTCTCCACCCGGAGATAAACGACCTTTTCGTTCGCGGCCGGAAGGCGCAGAGGGAAAACCACGTAGCGATCCTTGACCTCACGGGCGCCGAAAGGCTGGAGCGTGCCGCCGGTTCGCCGCGTCCAGTCTCCGGAATTCTTTTCGAACAGATCGATCTGGCGCAACCAGACGAAGCGACTGACCAGCCACATGTCTCGCGTCTCAGGCCCGGGATTGCGCAGGCGCACGCGAATCCACCAGGCCGATTTCGCCTTCAGGCCCAGGCGCTTCTTTTTCGTTCGCGTGAATTTGCCGTCATGACGTCCCGAGAGAATATCCTTGAGCTCCAGTTTGCGTCCCGGGTCCTCCAGAATTTCCATACGCGGACCCAGGTGATATACGGGGCGATTCGCTTCCAGAACCACCAGGGGCGAACCGGAATCGGCGGCCAGGCTTCCCGTCAGGCACAACAGGGCCGGCAATACCATGAAAAGTCGAAGGATCATGGTTAAGGGTTTTCATATCCGGCGCATGCGAAAAGGAAAAAATCGCGCTTGCTCGCGGCGGTCGCGGCGGCGGGCTTAAAAACCGAAAATCAGCGAACCGCTCCAGGACTCGTCAAAGAGGCGAAACTCACGGGGATCATCCGGCAAGCGCCTTAATAACTGAATCGATACGGCCTTTTCCGCCGGGCTCTGGTCACGTTTACGAAACAACGGGTAGCGATACGCAAGGCGCAAACCGCTGTTTTCGCCCAGCTTCCAGGAGACGCCCGCGCTCGCTTCGCGATACACCAGCGGGACTTCATTGCCCGTGGCCTTCTCCTTGATTATACCGGCATAGGGAGTGCGATACGCGAAACCGGCGAACAGGGACGTTGAATCGCTGATCCGATATCCCGCGCGCGCCTCCCATTCACTAACTTTCTTCAAGTCGTGGGTTTCCCGCCGCGCCAGTTCGGGCGTCGGCTCCCAGGGAAGGGGGTTCAGGGGATTCGCCGCTTCGCTTCGCGGGAGACGCGTAAGGGGAAAACGACCGCCGCCGCGCAGGGTCAAGGTCCAATCGCCCGCGGACCAGCCGATTGTCGCCCCCGCCGTATACTCCCAGAAGTCTTCGTCCAGGAAACGTCCGCGATCGCTTCCCGACGCCGCCGCCAGGTCTCCATCCAGGACCAGGAAGAACGGCGCGTCCGCGGTCAACGGCCCTAAAAGCGGTCGAAAGCGAAAGCCCACCCGGGGCCGGCCGAAACGCGCGGCGTCGGCGCGATTCTTCTGCGCCAGGTAGTGCCAGGGCAGACCCAGGGTCAGACCCAGGTTGCCGTCCAGAAAAGCGAACTCCGCCGAAAGCGTGGTGATTAAACGATGGCGATTTTCCTGTTCACCCTTGCGATACTCCGCGTCCAAAATGAACTGATTGGACGGGGCAACGCTGCGACCGTCGATGACGCGCGCCGTGGAAGCCGAACTCGGATGGTGCGCTAAAATTGCCCCGGCGCCGAAACTGAGCGCGAACGCTACCAGCACGGCCGCGACGAACCCGCGCAGGCTCGAAACGCGCAAAGGCGATTGTCTCAGAGCGTAAAACATTCATGCTCTCCCAGTAAATCGCCATTGGTTAAATTCGCCGCGAAGGCCGCGGAAGCCGCCGCCGATGTAGCCGCCGTCAGATTATTGAAAAGCACCGAATAATTCATGAATAGATTTAGATTCACGCTCGCGCCGGCGGCCAGGTTCGCGGCGCAGGAAACCGACGTGGATACATCGGCGCTCTGATTGTAAAGGGACGTGAAGGCCGTGCCGTTCAGGGTCCCGGTAAACTGAAAGCGGCGCAGGTGCACGGTAACCCCGGTAATTGTACCCGCGGCGATGGGTCCGGTCAACGCGCTCGTTTCGAAATAGTAACGTTGTAAACTATCGCGTCCATTGCCGAAGATACCGCCGCTATCGGACGCGGAAAGGGGCTCCACGAATATGTCCCGTCCCAGCACCACGATTATGCTGCCGTCGCCCGCGGCGGTGCCTTCCTCGTGCTTACTTTGAATCGCCTGCAAGCCCCCGGCCGGCTCTTCGCCCAACGTCCCCGTGAGTAGAGAGAAAGGCGTAGTGGGCGTGATGACGACTTCGATCCGTTCAATATCGATAAAAGTCCCGCTCGCCAGCGCCACGGCGATGCCGTTGGCCGTAAACTGATCCAGGCGGTCCGTGCCGCCGTCGCTGAAACGAGCACGGGCCGTGAGGTCGCTTCGCAATGAAGTTAAAAGATAGACGAGCTCCGACCGTCCTTCCGCCAGGGAATCGCCTTCATCGCCGAAGGCACAAGCGCCGCCGCCCAGCACTCCAACGAACGCGAACACCATAGCCATTACCATGGCCCACCGGCGTGGAAAAATTCCCATGAGCAACATGAAGCGCCTTCTCATCAGAGTCCGAAATTGGAGTCGCCCGGACGCGGATTCGCGTGGGCGGGATTCGTTAGAAATTCCTGGTCGGTCAGCGACAGTAGAAATTCAATCATGTCGTCCTTTTCCTGTTCCGTCAAAGTAAAAGGGCGAATGAGCGTCTTGTCCACCGCGGGGTGCACATTGCCTCCGGAGTCGGTCTTACCTCCGGTGGTATAGTGGACCAGAACCTTGCGCAGGGCGTTTCGCGCGCAGGCATCCATATCGTTCTCCAGGCCGGCATCGCAGGCGATACTGCCGTCGTGCATGTATGGAAACGTAACGCCGATGTTGCGCAGGGACGGAGATCGAAACTTGCCTTCGTCGCCGCTGTTGCCGGTCACGTCGGAGAGGCCGCGTTCCGACGGCTTCAACGCCGCGTAGTCGTCGGCCGACAGCAGGCCGTTGTTATGAAAGAATATTTCCTCGAAAACCGTTTTCGTATGAGTCGAAGTATCCGTAAAATTAAAGCCGCCGTGGCAATGAAAGCACTCCGCTTTTTCGCCGTTGAAGAGCGCCGCGCCGCGCAGGGCCGAGGCGGACATGCCTGCTTCGCCGCGAACGAATTTATCAAAGTCGGAATTCGACGAAATCATGGAACGCATGAAGGCCGAAATGCCCTTGCGCAGGGTTTCTTCCTTGATGTTTTCCGTGCCTCCACCGAAGGCCGCGCCGAAGAGCGTTTGATAATTGGAGTCCGCGCGCAACTTGTCCAGATAGGAATCGCCCGCCAGGCCGAGCTCCACGATGGTGGACGGCCCGGACTGGCCGAAGAGCGGCCCGCGAATCTGCACTTCCAGCGTCTTCAAGAGGGGGTTCGCCCAGGTAAGACGCGTGTGATAGGCCACGTTGGAGAGGTGTTGCGAATTGCGGGGATGCAGTTCGCCCTGCGGGTGACCCTCGATGGGAATGCCCCGGGGCCTGGCCTTCGCGTCGGCGAACGCAAATTCTTGAATGTGGCAGGTGGCGCAGGACGCGGTCTCGGTGGCCGAAAGACGCCGATCATAAAACAGGTGCCGACCCAGTTCTACTTTCGCCTGGGTCATGCAATTGTCCGCGGGAACGGCGGGCACGGGAAAATTCGAAGGCAGGTTCCACTCGTAACCGCAACCATTCGCCGCAAGCAACACCGCCGCGATGGTCGTGTCGTCGAGGGTACCGGAGGTTTCATTGACCGCCGTCAACTGATTGGCCAGTCCGCAACCGGCCATGCTCCCCCACAGGAGGAGCATTGAAATCGCCTTACGAATTTTCCCGTTCATGATTTTTCTCCGCGCTCAGTTGTTCATGATGCGAAACACCGTGGAAGTGGTGCCGCTCGCGCCGCCCGTGGTCGTGTCCAGGCCCAGATTCGTGAGGAGCTTCGCGCAATCCGCGTCGGACGCATTGACCATGCAACGCTTGAAACTTTCGCCCGAGCTGTCCGTAAAGCTGGAAGGAAAGTTCTTCAAGAGCGCGTTCAAATCCAGCGCCACCATGTCCGTCGCCGGATTAAAGCCGGTCGAGCTGGTGATGTCGAATGTCGGGCGATAGGGCTGCGAACAGTCCGTCATGGTGATGCCGGTGCAGCTCTGGGAGCCCAGATGAAAGGAAGCCTTGCTGTCCGCGTCGCGAAACTCGAACTTGATGAACTTAAAGCCCGCCGTCCAGTTCCAGTACATGGCGTTGATGTTCAACGGCGAAGCCGCCGTGGAATTATCCAGCTGATTCAAGGCATAAGGGAGACCCATGGTCAGGCGAATCCCCATGTAGTTGCCGGCGGGCGCGGTGAAGTTGATGCTTCGATTCGTAGCGGTGGTGGCGCCGTTCAAGAGCGACGTGGCGCAATTGCCCGTGCCGTCCTCAAAGTCCAGCAGCGCGCTGCCCTGGTATTGCCAGACGCCGTCGTCGGACATGGTTACCGGAACGGCGTTGCCGGAAAAATCAAGCAGGCTGATGCTTGAAATATAGAGACGCAGGTCCTCGGGAGTGTAGGTGGCCGAAACATTGCCGGCCGCGTCCGCGCCGTTCGAGGCGATGGTATTGCCGCAAGAGAACGCGGTATTATTCGCGTCCACCGCGGTGAAGTTAACGGTGTAGGCGGTGTTCGCCAGGGACAAAACGGCCGCCAGAGTCGTCGTGTCGTCGTTATTGTCGTCTTCGCTCAGACCGAGCAGATTGCAGCCGGTCAAGACGGCCGTCGTTAATGAAAGCATCACCGCTCGAAGAAGCAGCTTGCTCGTAATAAATCGTTTCATTAGAAATATAAAACCTTTCCTCAATAATTTCACGTCGCGCGAATATCGCGCACGCGCGCTTCCCGGCGCGCAACGGCGGCGAAACCTGGTTCGTCGTATTTGAAAGTTTGAGGGATCCGCGATTCCGCGCGCGAAGGGCTCGCCCGGGCAAGACAAAGCTCACCCTGGACGAGATTCACTGTTGATATACGCGCGTTTGAAAACCCGGATCAGGTTCGGGGAGGGCCGCGAACGGGCGTGGAGGCGTTGTAGCTGCCGCCGACGGAAGTACTTACGAATTGAAAGTCGGAGTCGTAATCAAGTTGAAATAAAACGGAGACCTGGTGGTAAACGGAAAAATCCGACAGCAGGGTCAGTTGTATAAAGTTCTGACAGAGGACGCAATCGTCGTGATTGTGCTGCTTTGTTTGCTTCTCGGTACCATGACAATCATGCTGAACCGGCTGCTCGGCATGGTGACTTTTGCGCGCGGCGTGAGCCCCATGAGAGGAGTGACCGCCGTGTTTCGCGCCCGCGGGCGTGGCGCCGGTATACCAGTAAGATACGACATCACATTCGTGAAAGATGGGAACGGCGAAGTGAGACAGAAGCCCCAGGCAAGCCGCCGCGACGCCCGTGAAGGGGAGCATTCTTTTCACGAAACACGACATAATGATGGTCTCACACATTCATGTGAGGTAAGCGAAGGACCGCTCTACTTTAAATACAACACGTAAACAGTCCTGTGGACAATTCGAGTGCAGTTTTCCGACGATGGGGGTGGAGGTAAAGGAAAATAGGATGAGGGTGAAGGGTAGGGGTCGAAGGGTCTAACGGTCGAAAGGTCGAAAGGTCTAATGGTTAAATGACCCGGCGGAAGATCCAACCTCAGGACCATCTACCTTTGGACCCTATCACCTTTAGACCCTTCAACCCTTTATCCCAGTATCTCCGAAAAAACGCGCAATCTGTCAAAGGGTCTCTCGATCGTCTTACGAACCCGGTCCGATAATTCCTCGGGCGACCAATCCTTGTATTCCTCGGGCAGAATCGCTTCGTGCACGACGATGCGCGCGCGGCCGGGATACATGCGCTGAATCCAGCGTCCGCCCTGGACCGGCACGATGGAGCTGGCGCCCCAGATGGAAACGGGCTGGATGGCCACGTTCGCCTTCTTGGCCAGAATGAAACTTCCCTTCTTAAAAGGCTGCATGGTTCCGTCGGTTTCACTGCGCGTGCCCTCGGGAAAAATGATCACGGATTTGCCTCCGGCGATTTTCTCCGCAGCCTCGAAAAGCGAATCCATGGCGCGTCGGCGATTATCGCGCACGACGGGGATGTGTCCGGCGCCCCGCATGGCCCAACCGAAAATGGGAATGCGAAAGAGCGAGGCCTTCGCCATCCAGTAGAAGCGTTTAGGTAAACCGATATAAAAGCAAAGCACGTCGGTCATGCTTTGATGATTGGCCACGATGATCACCGGTCCGTCCTGGTGCAGACGTTCCACGTTCTCTACTTCCAGACGCATACCCATGACGGAAGCCATGGTATAAGCCCAGAACACCGCCAGGCGATGTACGGCCGCGCGAAGGCGCAGCAAAGCCAGAACGTTCGCGACGGCCGCGACGGAAATAGTAAACGTCCCCAGAAAAATCCACAGCACGATGGATCGCAAAAGGACCCAGAGGCCGTTGCCGCCGCGCTTCGCGCTCATGCCTTCCCGGCGGGCTTCGCCGCGGGCGAAGCGTCTTTGTCCTGATTGGGAGCGGGCGGATCTCCGAACTCCTCGCGCAGGCGATCCATGGGGCCGCCGATGATGGCGCGAATTTTCCCGGAGAGTTCCTCGATTTTCAGATCCTTGTATTCCTCGGGGGGAATGGGATCATGCACGATCATTTTTACGGGACCGGGATAGAAGCGTTGAATCCAGCGATTCTTTTGTTTGGGCATCAACTTGCTGGCGCCCCAGATGGTGATGGGTTGAATGACGACGCCCGCCTTCATGGCCAGCACGAAACCGCCCTTCTTGAACGGCAGCATGGTGCCGTCGGGACGCCCGCGCGTGCCCTCGGGAAAAACAATAACGGACTTGCCCTTCTTGATTTGCTCCGCCGCGGCGAACATGGACTCCATGGCCTTACGGCGATCGTCGCGATTCACGGCGATGTAGCCGGCGCCGGCCATGCCCCACCCCACGATGGGAATCTTAAACAGCGTATGCTTGGCCATCCAGCGAAAGCCGATGGGAAGGCCCGCGTACATTACGAAAACGTCCGAAATACTCTGGTGATTGGAAACGACGATGACCGGTCCGTCTCGATGGATCTTCTCCGGGTTCTCCACCTCGACCTTCATGCCGAGCATGGCGCAGACGGTCCGTCCCCAGAAAACGGCGATGGAGTGAATTGCGTTGGCCGCGCCGAAAATGGCCAGCAGGGTTACGGGACCGCCCAGCAACAGGGTGAGCCCGATGCCGCCAATCCACAGGAAGATGGACTTGATTCCCATCCAGATGCCGTCGTTCTTCGGTGCGCTCATGATCGCGGGTATCTATGGGTTCCGGCGGCTCGGCCGGCAAGGATTATTTGAGGTGATTCGAGGGCTCCCGCCGGACGAAGCCGGACGAAATCAGACGATTTCAATCGCCTTCGGCACGGGCGGACACTCCGCGACGCACAGGCCGCAACCGGTGCAATCATCGCCGAAGACGGGCATGCGCAACTTATCAAAGGAGACCACGCCTTTCACCGGACAGGCCTTCGCGCATTCCTTGCAATAGGTCAGGCGTTTCGCGCCCTCGGCTTTGCGGCGCAGGCGATTATCGCCTTCGTTGAGGCACGCGTCGGCGTTCAGTTCCGCGCGCCCGAAGCGGGGCAGCACGCGTTTGGCCAGGGGCTCCAGCGCGCCTTCTTCGCAGGCGTTGATGCAGGGCCAGTCCTTGCAAAGCTTACAGGCAATAAAGTTAGGATCCAGCAGCGGACCCGACCTCGAATCCAATTGAAAGAGGGCACCGTGGGGGCAGGCGATAATGCAATCGCCGCAACGCGTGCAGGCCTCCTCGAAATCCGCCCCGGGCAAGGCACCCGGCGGACGGGCGTAGACCGGCGGCTTCTCACCGTGTTCGCCGCCGTGCTCACCGGCATCCGACCAGTCGTCCGCGTCCCCCGGGCTCGGTACCAAACCGTCCATTCCCAGGGGCGCCAGGGCATTGGAAATCCCCTCCAGGCGACGATCAAAGAATCGCCCTACGGGACTTTTGTAGGCATCTCCCATAAGGTCCCGGATGCCCTTCGTGAAGAATTTCTTGCGATCCATGACAGACGGTACAGGAAAGCCCGGAGGCCCGCCCGGAAAAGGATTTTTTCCTTCAGGAACCGTTTTGAAACGCGATACTGATAGTATGGAAGGAGCGTTGTCGCATATGAATACATTCCTGCGGGAGATTGAGGTTCAAGAAACCCTGGAGGCGCCCGGCCGCGCCGAGCGAGTGGATCCCATGCTCGAAGATAAGAAGGATGAAAGCCCGAAGCGCCCCGGAAGTATTCGTCCCGTTCCCTGCGATTCCTGCGGCGGCACGGACTTTCGCCCGCTCTTCGAGAAGGCCTCCGAGCGAGACGAAGTCTTCCGGATCGTAAGTTGCAAGCAATGCTCCCTGGTGCAGGTCAATCCCCAGCCGGATCTGGAAGCGGTACGCCCCTACTACGAGGAAAGCTATTTTACCAAACGCACGGATCGCGGTTACGCGAATTACTACTCGCCCGAACTCAAGGAACAGATTCGAAAAGTCTACGACATGAACCTGCGGGACCTGGGTTTCTTTGAATATGAAAAGCAAGCCATGGAGGCCGCGCGCGCCGAAGGCGATGCACCCCTGGCGCTGGACGCCGGCTGCGCCGCCGGTTACTTCGTGGAGCACGTTCGCAGTCGCGGCTGGCGCTCTAAAGGCGTGGAAATCTCCCAGGCCGCCGCGCGCTTCGGCCGCGAGGAGCTGGGCCTGGACATCATCGTCGACGATTACCTCTCCACCGATTTGCTTCAGCCGGACTCCTTCGATCTCATCAGTCTGTGGGCCTCCATCGAACACATGCACAGCCCCCGACGCGTGCTGGAACGTACGCGCGATCTGCTCAAGCCCGGCGGACGCATGTTATTGTCCACGTGCCGCTACGGGATCCTGGCCCGCTGGAAGGGACCCGAGTGGCGCTACATGAACGTCCCCGAGCACCTGTATTTTTTCTCACTGAACGGCCTGATCAAGGCGGCCCGCGCCGCGGGATTGGCCCTGGTGGACCACGTAACCTACGGTTCCGGCATGACCACGCGCGCCGACGCCGGCCCCGGGTATCGAATCGCCAAGCGCATCGCCGATCCGCTGGTCAAACACACCGGCCAGGGCGATATGATGGCCCTCCATCTCATGAAGGTCTAAAGTAGCCATGTAGAAGGATATCCCGGGCCCATAGGGCAAGATGCCCGGTCAAATCCATCGCCCGAACATCAAAAAGTCCTTGAACGATATTCAGCGCGTTCTAATCTGCAAAGAGGAGATTATACATGTCGCATATGAATAAGAAGCTCAAGAGCATATTTCTTTTACTCGCTTTTACGGTACCGATGATTCTCATCGCGTGCAAACCCAAGGAGCCCGCGAAGGCCATCACCTGTGATGTGCGCGGACGCACCATGGGCGAAGTAGGAACCACGAGTCTGGTTGAATGTCCCGCTAACTGTACCTCCGGCTCCGTCTGGGGCACGGACAAGTACACGGACGATTCCGCCGTGTGCCGCGCCGCCGTACACGCGGGCGTCATCAAAGCCGCCAAAGGCGGAACTGTTCGCGTTAAGGTTACCCCCGGTCTGGACAAGTACACGCCCAGCACCCGTAACGGCATCGAGTCCCGTTCCTGGGGCAAGTGGAGAAAAACCATCGAGCTTTCCAAGCCCTGATGTCACCATCTCGATGGAACCCCGCCCATGGGGTTCCATCGAATCCTCCCTTTCCCTCTTTCCAGCCTTCATTATAAGTTATAAGTCGGACGTTCGTCGAAACCCCGGCGGCACCATTCGCTAAATCGCACCATGCCCCTCGCGAAATCCAACGAGCTCGAGATCTTCTACGAGTGTTTCGCGGGCAAGACCAGGGCCGGTAAGCCGGTACCCGAAAAATTTCCCGCTCGCTCCCGCAAGGAAAACCTGATCCTGATCATGGGCATCGGCGCCCAGTCGGTCTTCTGGCCGGATGAGTTCTGCGGCGCCCTGGCGCGAAACGACATCAACGTCATTCGCTTTGATCACCGCGACATCGGTCGCTCCACGCGCTTCAATCATCTCGGCCTGCCGAACATTCGCCGCTTAATGGGTCGTCGCGCGCTGGGCCTTTCCGTGGACGCGCCCTATGATCTGGGGGACATGGCCGACGACGTCTTCGGCATGATGGACGCGTTGAAAATCCCCCGGGCGCACATCGTGGGTCTGTCCATGGGCGGCATGGTGGGGCAGACCATGGCCATTCGTCGCCCCGAGCGCATGAAGTCCCTGACGTCCATCATGTCCACCACCGGCCAGAGACGTCACGCCCTGGGCAAACCCCATGCCCTTCGCGCCTTGCTGGCACCGCCCGCGCGTAACGTCCAGCAGGCCATCGAACGTACCCTGCGTCTGTTTCGCATCATCGGCAGTCCCGGCTACGAATTCGACGACGACCTGCTCCGGGACGCCGCCGCGCGGGCTTACGAACATCGCGGAAATCCCTCCGGCTCCGCGCGCCACATGGCGGCCATCCTTCGCTCCGGAAGCCGCGTACCGGCCCTGCGTTCCGTACACATACCTACGCTCGTGATGCACGGCCTGGAGGATCCCCTGGTGCTCCCTTCAGGGGGAATCGCCACCGCCCGCGCCATTCCCAGCGCCCGATTGAAACTCTTTCGCGGACTGGGACACGACCTGCCGCGCGGAATCTGGCCCGAATGGATTCGCTTGATTCGAGAGCTGGTTTTCGAGGACGCGCGACTACGTCGCTGACCGGCCCATCAAGTCGTCCCCTTCGGCCTCCCAGGAAAACAATTGACCGCGCGCCGGCCGAAGCGCTCCTTTCCCCATGCCCTCAAGCCCCATGGACCGCCGCGTCTGGAAAATCAATAAAGCCGGAGACCTGGATCGGCTCCGCCTGGTAAGCGAAAGCCTGGCGCCGCCCGGCCCCGGGGAAGCACGGATTTCCGTGCGCGCCGTGGGTTTGAACTTCGCGGACATTTTCGCCACGCTGGGCTTGTATTCCGCCACGCCCAAAGGCGAATTCACGCCCGGTCTGGAGTTCGCGGGAGTGATCGAGGCGATTGGTCCCGCGCGCGGCAAGATGAGCAGCGCCGGGTCGCAATCCGGTAAAAAGTCCGCCAAAAAGACGGGTAAAAAAAAAACCGCGAAAACCTGGAAGGTCGGCGATAGGATTATGGGCGTCACGCGCTTCGGCGGATACGCTTCGCGCATAAACGTGGACACGCGTTATCTGCGCCCCCTGCCCCGGGGCTGGGACTTCGCGCAGGGCGCCGCGCTTCCCGGACAAGGTCTGACCGCCTGGTATGCGTTGAAGGAACTGGGCGCCGTAAAACCGAACGACGTCGTGCTCGTACATTCCGCGGCGGGCGGCGTGGGTCTTCTGGCCATGGCCATGCTGGAGAAACTGGGCTGCAAGGCCGTGGCCACCGTGGGACGCGAAGAGAAAGTCAAGTTCCTGGCCGACCGTACGGGAATCGATCCGGAGCTGGTCATCGTCCGCGATGAAAAGTCCTACGCACGGCGATTGGACGAAGCGCTACAGCGCCTGGACGCGCCGGGTTTCAATATCATCCTGGACGCCGTCGCGGGTCCCTACTTTCAGCCGGGCTTCGAGCGCCTGGTGCCCACCGGTCGCTTGGTGCTGTTCGGCGCGGCCGACTTCATGCCCACCGGCACGCGCCCCAACTATCTCAAGCTGGCCTGGAGATGGTTAAAGCGACCCCGCCTGGATCCGGTGGAGATGATCTCGGATAATCGCAGCGTGATGGCCTTTAACTTGATCTGGCTGTGGGACAAGATCGAAGAACTGGAACATCTCTTTACGGACATCGACAATCTCAAACTCGATCCGCCCCATGTGGGCCACCACTATCCTTTCGACAATGCGCTGGAGGCCATGAAGTTTTTCAAGACCGGTCGTACGGTGGGCAAGGTCGTTCTGGACGTAGAAGAAGAGTAGATGCTTCGGCCGGTCAACAAACTCAAGGGCGTCGGCCCCGCGAAAGTCGAGGTCCTGCGCGGAATCGGCATCGAAACCGTAGGCGATTTACTGCTCTACTACCCGCGCAGACACCTTGATCGAACGGTCATGGAGTCCACGGCCTTGCAGATGGGCAATCAGGTGACGCTCATCGTGCGGGTGATCAATTCCTTTCTGGCCCACGGTCGCAAGTCCCGCGTCATGGTCCACTGCCGAACGCTCAGCGGCGAAGCCCTGACGCTGGTATTCTTCAAGAGCGTCGGCTACTTCCAGCGGGCTTTCAAGAACGATCAAGCCTACATTGTTTCCGGCAAACTGGATTACTATCGCGGGGCGCAGATGTCCCATCCGGATTTCGAACTGCTGGATCAAGAAGACGAGGACAATCTCGTGCACGTGGGACGCATCGTGCCCCTGTATCCTTCGTCGGACGCGCTAAAGAAACAGCACCTGGACAGCCGGGGCTTTCGCCGTTTGATTGCCCGGGCCCTGCAGGACCCGGAACTGGAAGTGCGGGAAATCCTTCCGCCGGAGCTGATCAAGAAATACGGCTTTCCCGATCGCCTGACGGCCCTCAAGAATATTCATTTTCCCGAAGACGAAAACAGTCGCCACGCCGCCCGCAAACGCATGACTTTCGAGGAACTCTTCTTGTTTCAGCACTTGATGTTTCGCAAGGAGATGCGCCGCCGCGAAATCAAGCGCGAACTCACGCCCCTGCCCTTCGGCGCTTCGCGTTCCTTTAAGAGTTTGCTGGAGCGATTGCCCTTCAAGCTGACCGGAGATCAGGAAAAATCCATCGGCGAAATCCTCAAAGCCGTGCAGGTAACTCACTCGGAGGCCTTTCTTTTGCAGGGCGACGTGGGCTCCGGTAAGACGCTCACGGCCCTGGCGGTGGCGCTCCACTACATGGACAACGATATTCAAACCGTGATCATGGCGCCCACGGAGGTCCTGGCGCGGCAGCACTATCGCGTACTGTCCGAGTTCACGGCCTTGCAACCCGGCATTCAGGTAGAGCTGCTGCTGGGCGGCGGACGCAAGAAACAGCGCGAGCAAATCCTGGACAGAATCGCCCGGGGCGAATCCAACCTGATCATCGGGACGCATAGTTTGATCGAGGAATCCGTCACGTTCAAGAATCTGGGCCTGGTGATCATCGACGAACAGCATCGCTTCGGCGTGGAACAACGGGAAACCCTGCGGCGCAAGGGCAAGAACCCCGACCTGATCGTCATGACCGCCACGCCCATTCCCCGCACGCTGAGCCTGACCAGCTTCGCCGATCTACGACTGACCACCCTGCGCGAAAAGCCGGCCGGACGCAAACCCGTCAAGACCATGATGCTGGGCGAAAATCGCCGTAACGGCATGTACAAGTCCATTCGCAATCACGTGGAGAAGGGTCGGCAGTGTTTCATCGTCTATCCGGTCATCGACGAAAGCGAAAAGCTGGACCTGCGCGCGGCCACGGACGCCTTCGAGGAATTACGAGACATCATCTTTTCCGAGTTCAAGGTGGAGCTCCTCCACGGCCGTCTACGACCGGCGGAGAAAGATCGCATCATGACCGAGTTTCGCGAAAACCGCGCGCAAATCCTGGTCACCACGACGGTGATCGAGGTGGGCGTGGACGTTCCCAACGCAACGATCATGGTGGTCGAAAACGCCGAGCGCTTCGGTATTTCACAACTACACCAGTTGCGGGGTCGCGTTGGTCGCGGAAGCGAAGAGAGTTTCTGCGTGCTCATGACCAGCGACGAACCCGGAGAGGACGCGGAGCGTCGGCTGCGCGCACTGGAAAATTCCCAGGACGGTTTTTATCTGGCCGAGGAAGACATGGCCATTCGCGGCCCGGGTGAACTGCTGGGCCTCAAGCAACACGGCCTGCCGGGCTTTCGCCTGGCGGATCTCACGCGCGATAAGCAAATCGCCGAGAACGCTTACAAGGACGTGCGCGAATTCCCCCACCTGAGTGAGGAAATGACGGAGATGATTCGCAAACAGTTCTCCGAGGGCATCGTCGTCTTTCCCACCTGACCCGCGCGCAACCGGGCCCCACTACGCCCCCGGAGCCGTGTCCCGCGCGGACGAATCCCAACCCGAATCCCGCAGCCAGCGCGCCGCCAATCCACGCATTTCCGCCGCGGGCGAAACCGCGACACGAACGCGCGGGGGCGTGTTCAAGTAAATCGTCATGGGATCGTCGGCGTCGACGGGCAGACGCCTGGCCGGTACTTCATAAAGCGGCCAGTTGTGACGGCGAAACATTTCCAGTATGGGTTCCTTCATGGCGGCAATCCAGTATTTGCGTCCGTCGCGATCAATACGCTCGCGGACCAGGCGCATCAAGGACATCAAGAAGCGATTCATGTTTCCGTAGCCGCCCACGGAAGCCGTGCGCGCGATTTCGATAATGTCCGCCCGGGAATCGCCTTCCTTCAGGACTCCGTCCAGCTTCAGATCGAAATAGTTTTCCAGCTGCAGTTTTTCGCTGCCGTCCAGGAGCGTCGTGACGCCGATGATTTTATCGCGGCGATGAAAGAGGTAGGAAGTCCCGCCCGCGGGCATGCGTATGTTTTCACCGGCGATGCCGTGATGGGCATACAACTCCCGCATGAATTTCAAAGCCTGCTCGGTATCTTCCGGAGATGCTATCTCCCGTATCATTGTACTCATGTAATATCCCGCCTTGCAATGGAATCAGGATATTATCAACGCCGGGTGAGACGATTTGTCTCAAAAAGACGCGAGCAATTTTATTTTATTTTGCATACATTTCAGATTCAAGACACGTCGTGATAATTGTATACGATGTGCAGCCAGCGTGGATTGCCGGGGCCGAAACGATTGTAGGGCAACGCCTGTCCCGAGTGCCGACTGAAATAAACATCCAGCATGCGATAGTGTCCGTCTTCGCACAGGGCGGTGAGCAGGGTATGCGTATTGCGATCTCCGTCCGGGCCGTCACGAAAGAGAGCCAGACCGAATTTTCGGCGACGCAGTTCATTGATGAGATCCATGTCCCGGGGATAGTCGCCGCCCCGGCGAATCTCCCAGTAATCGTAGGTGGTGGTATAGGGCTCGATTAGTTTACGCTCGTCCGCCACCAGGCAATACGTATGCGATACATTGCTGAACACCACCGCGTCGTCCCGCACGGCCGTGATGTAGTATTCGGCGAAGGACGGCAAATCGCCCTGAATCAAATCGGGGCGCAACATTTGTAACGCCTCTAGATACGCCAGGCGCGAAATCGTGGTGCATAGAATCGAGGCGGCTTTCGCGGAACTCTGCTTCAGGAAGCGCTCCTGCTTTTTTTCATCCTTGAGCAGGCCCACGTCCCCGGCCACGCGCTCTTGCGCTTCCTTGACCAGCACATTGAGTCCGTCGGGGTCGGTCTGGTCGTAGACGCGATTGACCCGGTCCACCATGATTTCCAACTGACGCGGATTCAACCCGGGCGGGTCTTCGTCTCGTATTGTCTGGTGCTCTTCGTCGGTGGGCATGGGCAATTTCGCCATATTTGTTTTCAAACTTCAAGTAAATAAATCGCCGCGGCGGTTTTGGTCCAGGGAGCCCGCGACCGACCGGGGCCCGGGACGCGAGGAAAAGTATTTGCTTATCCACCCGTCCCCCGGCACATTGATTGAAATACCATGTCAGCACCCGCAAAACAAAGCAACC
>CAZGYS010000037.1:0-20547 GCA_964530305.1 uncultured Leptospiraceae bacterium | reverse complement strand
ATTCCTTACGCAGTTCCTCGGGCGGCAAAATCCGATGGCGAACATAGTCCTGAATTCGATCCAGAACAATGAGCGACGTGCCGCGCGTTACGATGGAGAAAGTCTTGCCGAGATCGATGATGGCCCGGGTGTTTTTTTCCGGACGCAATTCCAGTTCGGCGATTTTCTTCTGGGCCCAGATGCGTCGAACCAGGCCTTCGGCCCGCACGGCGTCCTTGCGACGCACGGTAATGGTTTTCGTATGGCGGACCCGGGAACCGAAACCAAAATGCAGTTTGATGGTCGTTGAATCGCCCCGGAGCTTGCCCGCCAGGGAAAAATCCGTGTGAACGGCGGTGGGCGTGGCCGGATACATTTGGACGGCGCCCCGGCCGCTCACCTCGGCCCGCAGGAAGGAGTAGGGACGGGTGGTCATCAAGGCCAGCGCCTGGTTGCGCGTCAGCTGGTTCAGATTGATGTAAACGCCGCCGGTCTTACGCGCGATGTAGTCCAGGTAGGAATGTTGCGCGGTTTGACTGGAGTTGATCGTAATGATCGGCGCGCCGCTGGTCTTGATTTCGGAAGCGCCGAAGTTGGAGACGCCGTCGCTGGACAAAATGACTTCGTCGCATTTGTACTTCGTCAGATCCAGGGCCCCCAGTTGCGTGCCGCCGTCATAGGCCATGAGGCGCAGGCGATCCAGCACGGCCCGCCAGTTGGCGTCGCGTACGCGAAAGTCCTTTTTATCCGCGCGAACGTCGTTGCGCACGATAATCAGACGCAGACTGAAATCGCCGATTTTCTTGAAGTAGTTGTTGAGTATGGCCAGCTCTCGGTCCAGATCGCGATTGGCGCCGGAGCCGGAAGCATCCCAGGCAAGACAAACCCGGCTCGGGAGTCGCTTTCGCTCGCGGTAAATTCGCGGCAGGGTATGCAGATAGAAATAATGCTCCCCGGTGCGGGCGTCTTTTTCCACGAGAACTTTCTTGTAAGCGTCCGTTCGCGGCACGCGAAAGACCAGCGCCTGGTTGGGGCGATAGTCGCGCTTTTTGTGCTCGGCTATGTAGGATTCCCGCCAGCGGCGAAAGCGCAGATTCACCAGTTCGTTCTCGGGGCCGAGGCGGGGGCGAATCGCCTGCTTGAAAACCTCGACTTTCAGATTAAAGTTACGGACTTTATCGCGGAACGCCAGCGGTAGGCGATACAGAAAGCCGTTCTCATTGTTCTTGATTTCTTCCTCGTAAGCGATGAGCACCGTTTTGTAGCCCCGCGCGGGAATGGGATAAATGCGCGCCTTGAAGTTATTGCCCTTCGTCCATTCCAGAAGACCCGGGTCGATGTTCTTGCGCACGATGGACTCGAAGACCTTGCGGCCCTTGTCTCGCTCCACCACCACGCCTTCGCGGAGTTTGCCGCGCACGTCCATGGCAAAGCGCGAAACCGTTCGGCCTCGGGAAAGGGGAAAGTAAAATCGCCCTTCCAGAACACGATTCATGCCGTTATAGAATTTCATGCGCATGGTGGTCGTGGCCAGATTGCCGGTTACCTTCACGTCCACTTTCAGATCATGCAATCGCATGGGAATGGGCGGACCGGGTTTGGGGCGGATCAGGATGACGGGCATGGGCCGCGGACGCGGTCGCCGAACCGGACTCGTCTCGGAGCGGCTCTGGGCTTCAAGGCCCCCGGTGTTCGTTCCGGGACCTCCGTGCCCCGGGCTTCCGAAGAGGCCGGGCACAAGCATGGCCGAGAAAATACTTATATATAGAAGGACTCTGTTTTTCATAGCGGGAGTTAGACCCAATCATATGGGTCCGGGTTCAAGACAATGGCGATTTTCTAAATTTTTTGCGCGCCCGGACGGGCTGGCCGACCCGGAGTGAGGCGACCGTGAGTCAGGCGGATTCCGTTCCACGGAAACCCAGCCGGCGCAGGATTGCGTCCCACAGCATGCTGATGCGCAGACGGAGGGGGAGATAGGCCATATAGATGACCGGGATCACGATCAGGCTGTTGATGGTGGCGAAGAGCAGACCCCAGGCGAACACGATGGCCAGGGGTTTGATGTAGGGGTCGTCGCCGCCTATGCCGTAGGCGGTGGGGATCAGCCCGAAGAACGTGGTGACGGTGGTCAAAAGCACGGGGCGAAAGCGAATGCGCGCCCCGGCGATGATGGCCGCCGTGCAGGCCGTATGCCATTCGGCGCGCAGGGCCTTGAGCTCGTCCCGGCCTTGCGCGGCGCGAAAGCGTTCGGTGAAGCGGGCCCAGGGTTCGCTGATGGACTTGTTGATGAACTCCACCATGACCAGTGAATCGTTCACGGCAACGCCCACCAGCCCGATGAAACCGATGGTGCCCATGAAGGACATGGGTTTTCCGTGGGCCAGCAAGGTGGCAATCATGCCCACGAAGCCCAGGGGAATGGCCGCCATGACAATCATGGGTTGTAGAATCGACTTGAATTGGGTAATTAATATTAAGAGAATAAAGACCAGGGCGATGTTGAAGGTTCGCAGGAGTTCGTCGCGGGTCTCCGCCGTCTCTTTAAAGACGCCGCCGAACTGAATCTTATAACCAGCGTATTTTTCCCGCACGAGCTTTTCCAGGGGAGCGCGAATGTCGGACACCAGGCCCGCCGGATCGGCGTCCTTCTCGACCGGGTCCACGGCCACGGTGAGGGTTTGTTTCCAATTCTTGTGGATGATGATGGAGGCCGTGCGATCGCGCTTGACCCGGGTAATACGCGAAAGGGGAACCAGCGCGCCCCGGCGATTGGTTAGATAGATTTCGCGCAGGGAATCCAGACGATTGCGCTTGCTCTCGGGAAAGATAAGCTTAACCCGCACTTCTTCGCCGTCCAGGCGCAAGTTAGCCGCGTAGGCGCCTTCGTAGGCGGTGCGCAACGTACTGTTCAAGACGCGATTGTCCAGGCCGAGCACGGCCAGCAGTCGCTGCGAAGCGCTGATACGCAGGATGTCCTTGCTGGACTCGGAATCGTCCTTAATTTTATATTTTTTCCCCGGCTTGTCCAGGAGCGCGTAGACGTCCTTCTTGATGCGTTCGAGTACGGCCGGGTCATCGCCGATGAGTTCCACGTCCACGGTGTCTTTTTGCGCGGCGCCGGAGAGGCTCTTTACCACCTGGCAGTCCAGGCCGAGCTTCGTAAATTCCGGACCCAGTTTTTCCTCCACGTCCTTTACGATCACGGTGCCGTCTCGCGCTCGCCCGCTGTGCGCGGTGAGATTCGCGAAAATAAGACCATAGTGACTGCCGAAGCGCGTCCAGCGTGAACCGGGGCGATCCTGTATGATTCCCACCAGCGTGCGATACGACAGAAGTTCCTCATGGGGTTCGGGGTTTTTCTTATCCCGGGTTCCCGGTACGGTTTTTACCAGCAGCTTCTCCAGCTTCTCCATGCGAACGGTCGTTTCTTCCAGGGTCGTGCCCTGCGGCGCCTTGCAGGCCATCATGAACAGCTCGATGCCGTCCCGGGGAAAAGGCACGAACTTTACCCGGCGGGTGAACATTAATACCAGCGAAACGACAATGCACACCAGGACCACGGCCAGCACGGACCACTTGAAGCGCAGGGCGTTGGCCAGCATGCGGGCGTAGCCTTCGCGCAGGCGCGCGAAGGATTCATCGATGCGGCGGCGAAAGCGATTGGGTTTGTCTCCCGCGGGTTTCGCGAAGTCGGCCACGTGGGCGGGCAGGGCCAGCATGGATTCCAGCCAGGAGGAAGCCAGGGCCAGGATGACGATGATGGCCACGAAAAAGGCGAATTTACCCCGCGTGCCGGACATCATCAGCATCGGCGAAAACGCGGCGATGGATGTAAGAATCGTGGCCGCCACCGGCATGATCACTTCGCTCGTACCTTTTACGGCCGCCTCATAAGGAGAGAGCCCGTCTTCCATGTGGCGATAGATATTCTCGGCCACGATAATCGCGTCGTCCACGATCATGCCCACGACCACGATCAGGCCCAGCATGGTCAGCAGATCGAGATTGTAATTGAGTACGTCCATGAAGATGAACGTCAGCGCGAAAGCCAGGGGAATGCCCACGGCGGTAATCAAGGCGATGCGCCAATTCAGGAAAAAGAAGAGCGAAATCAGCACCAGCACTATGCCGATCAGCGCGTTGGAACTGAGCACGCCGATGCGGGTTTGAATGCGCGAAGCGGCATTGTCGATGATGGTGAAGGCGTACTTCACGTCCCGCCCGTCCCGCGCGCGAAATTCGTCGATGCGTTTTTGAAGTTGCTCGGCGACGCGGATGGTGTCGAAGCTGGACTTTTTCAGGACCGTGAGGGTGATGGCCGGCTTGCCGTTCACGCGCGTCAGAGTGAGCGGTTTTTCAAAATCGTCCTGGACGCGCGCCAGTTGACGGAGGCGCACGACATGCCCTTCCTCATTGGCGCGAACGACGATTTCCCGTAGTTCCTGGACGGTCGTGATCTTGCCGGGGGTCTTCAAGATCAGCTCCTTGCCGTTCTGGAGGACCTTACCCACGGGCAGGTTCGTATTGCGGGCCGTCACCGCCGCCAGCACCTGGTCCACGCCGATGTTGTAGTAGCGCAGCTTGGCCGGATTCAGTTCCGCGCGAAACTCCCGATTCAGGTATCCATTGCGTCGGACCTCGGCGATGCCCTTGAGTTCCTTGATCTGATCGGCCAGCACCCGCGCGGTTTTGCGCAAATCGCGATATTCGCCCTTACCCCGCAGGGAAACCACCACCGAGCCGATGGGTCTTTTTCGGGAGGTAATTTCAGTGACGATGGGCCGCTCCATGTCGGCCGGAAAATCCCGGATGGCGTCCACCGCTCGTCGGATCTCCTCGATGACGGCGCGGCGATCGGGGTGATCCGGGTCCAGACTGGCGATGATGCCCGCCCGATCATCGATGGAAAAAGATTCCAGTTCCTGGATGCCGTCGGCCTGCTTCAGGGCGTCTTCGATGGGCGTCGTGACCAGGCTTTCCATTTCCGCCGGGGACGCCCCCGGGTAGATGCCCGAGATCACGACCAGATCCAGGTCCACGATGGGAAAACGTTCCCGATTCAAGTTCTTGAGGGAGATAAAACCCAGAAAAATGAGAAATACGGAGAGCAGATTGATGAACAACCGCTGATTTATGAAGAATCGAACCAGTGCCATGAACGTATTTGTAGGATCTCCTCTCCGGGGGACCGGGCCGGCAAGGATTTCTTCCGGTCTTTGTCATGGGACCTGCCGTTATGACAGTTCGGTTCCCAAAAAATCGCCCTGAAAACCCGAAAGCAGGCCCGTGCCGGCCGGCATGCCCATTGCAATTGTAGGAGGTGTAGCATGAAAAGACATCGAAGCGGGCGCGAGCCGGTGCGCGATGTGAAATTAAAACCGGGAGCAAGACCATGTACTATCTGAAACATTTCGACAATATTCTGGGTGATTGGGGCGGAAGCAAAAGTCCGGGCCTGGAAATTTTGAAGGGAGAGAACTCCTACCAGGTGCGCGCGGAATTACCGGGCGTGGAGGAAGCGGATCTGAACGTGCGCGTGGAAGACGGGCACCTGGTAATCGCCGGAGAGCGAAAGGTCGAGGAAAACCAGGACTATAAAGTATCCTATACGGAACTCTCTTCCTATCAGCGCTTCGAACGTCGACTGAAGCTGGCTCGTGAGATCGATACGGAAAAAGTGGCCGCGGCATTAAAGAACGGCGTACTCACCGTGGAACTGCCGCTGAGCGAAGCGCGTAAACCTAAAAAAATCGCCGTGAACGCCGCCTGAACGAGGACGGCGCATCAACATGAAGTCGAGCGGCTTCCCGAACGGGGAGCCGCTT
The DNA here is from genome assembly GCA_964530305.1 of uncultured Leptospiraceae bacterium. Classification (GTDB taxonomy): domain Bacteria; phylum Spirochaetota; class Leptospiria; order Leptospirales; family Leptonemataceae; genus CAZGYS01. Next base: position 14,740 of record CAZGYS010000037.1, on the reverse strand, counting down.
TTTTTGTGCTTCAAAATTTTCAGCGTTAAAGGAATCAAAAAGTATTGCCGGCCCCGTGATTCGAGTATAGAATCGCCCCCTGATACTGAAGGGCGAATAAATATATTTCGTCTTTAATATTCTTATCGAAGCGGAATATTTTTCATTTGAGGCATGGTGTAATGGCGGGCGAAACACGGACCATATCCGAAACTAAGTACGATGTTTTTTTAAGTCACAACAGCGCCGAAAAACCGGCCGTGGAAGCCCTGGCGGAGGCCCTGGAGGATAAATACAATCTACGGGTCTTTCTTGATAAGTGGAATCTGGTGCCGGGGGACACCTGGCAGGAGGATCTGGAAAGCGCGCTGGATGAATCCGCGTGTTGCGCCGTTTTCCTGGGACCGGCGGGTATCGGCGGTTGGCACAATGAGGAGTTAAGATCGGCGCTGGACGAACGCGTCGGCGGCGGCATGCGCGTGGTTCCCGTGCTGCTGCCTCAGGCGGATTTGCCCGGCAAGGAAAGCAGCCTGCCGCGTTTTTTGAGGCGATTGACCTGGGTTAAATTCAACGCGAGCGTCAACGAAGAGGACGGACTGCATCGCCTGTACTGCGGCATCCAGGGACTGCCTCCGGGACGACCCGGAGACGGCGAGTTCGAGGACGTCTGTCCCTTTCGCGGCCTTGAGGTCTTTCACGAGCAGGACGAGCGATTTTTTTTCGGCCGAGAGGCCGTGGTTCAAAGACTGGAACAACATCTTTCGCGCGGGCGATTCCTGGCCGTGCTGGGACCGTCCGGAAGCGGTAAGTCTTCCGTGGTGCGAGCCGGCCTCTTGCCTCGCCTTCGCCGCGAAAAGAGCGACCGGAGCGAAAAGGGCGAAAAGAGAGCAAAGTATCTTCCCGTCCTGCTTTCTCCGGGCGCGACGCCCCTGGAAGAACTGAGTTTTCAGTTAAGCAAAATCGCCGCCGGCGCCGCCGGTAAGAACTGGAATACCCAGGAACTCATGCAACGCATGACGGACGATCCGCGCGGGTTGCACTACATTGCCCGGGAAATCGCCGCGGGCGCGGGCGCCGAACGCCTGCTTGTATTCATCGATCAATTCGAGGAGAACTTCACTTTCGCGGACGCGGAGCAAAGGCGCGTCGTTCTGGCAAATCTTCTGACGGCCGTGGAGGAGGGAACGGGCAGGGCGGACGTGGTCATTACCATGCGCTCGGATTTTCTGGGGCACGTCACGGCCCACAGCGGCTTGAACGCCTTCGTTTTCGAGAACCTCTTCCAGGTGGAACCCATGCGGGTCGAGGAACTGCGGCAGGCCATTGAATATCCGGCGCTGGCGGCCGGGCTTCGTTTCGAGGAAGGTCTCATTCAACGGATCATTTCGGATTCCCAGGGCGGCGCGGGGGAATTACCGCTGATTGAATACGCGCTTCTGGAATTGTACCACCAGCGAGACGGGCGTCGCCTGACCCTGGCCGGGTACGAAAAGATCGGCGGCATCGAAGGCGCCCTGGTGAGACGCGCGGAACAGGAATACGGTTCCCTGAACGCGCATCAAAAGGAAATCGCGCGGTCCATGTTCGTATTGCGGCTTACTTCCGCCGCGGACGATGGTCGCGTGGTAACGCGCCGTCGCGCGTTGAAAGAGGAACTGCTGGTCATCGGCGATAGTCGCGACGAAGCGGAGAACGTTCTTTCGCGACTGGTGGACGGCAAACTATTGACCACGTCCCGGGACGAATTGCGGGGCACTGATATCGTGGAAGTGGCTCATGAAGCCTTGATTCGCCGCTGGCCTTCCCTGCGTTCCTGGTTGGATACTCATCGCCGTACGGCGCGCTTGCTGCTGGAACTGGGAGACGCGGCCCGGACCTGGGAGCGAAACGAACGTGCCGAGGATTATTTGTTCAGCGGTATGCGTCTGGCTCACTTCGAATCCCTGCGAAGCGAAATCAAAAGCGACCTTACGCCCGTGGAGGAAGAGTTTATCGACGCGGGCATGCGGCGAGACATGGAATTGATGCGTGAACAGCAGGCGCGCATGAAGGAAACCCGGGCCGCGAAACAAGAAGCCAATCGCGAACGCGCCCGGGCCGATAAGGCCTCGGTTCGTACGAAGCGACTGCGCTGGATTGCGCTGGGGATTTTACTGGTTGCTACCGCCGGAGTAGGCATTTTCGGCTGGAATTTACTGCAAGCCAATGAGGCTTCGCGCAAGGAGCAGGCCTTGAGTATCTGGAAGCAGGCTCGCTCCCGGGTGCTGCGTAATCCACGTCTGATGTTTTTGCATTTGAAAGCTCAGGCGTTATCCTATGTCCCCAGGTCCGAGCGTATCCTGCGTACTTCCATCTATATGGACGCCAGTACCAGTTTGCCGGAATATCGCCTGGCGGGCTTCCCGGCGGAGGGCCCGGGTATCTCGGAGGTTTCGCCGACCCATGACGGCAATCACATTTTAATTCGCGGTAAGAATTTCGTTCGCGTACTGCATCGCGACGCGCCCATGAAGCTCGCTCGAACCGCGGGTTTTACCTATGCCTCTCCCGTGCTGGGCGTTCAGGTAACCCACAAACATGACGGGCTTTTAACCTGGCATGAAGACGGTTCCGTTCATCTGCGACGAAAAAACAAAAGCCGCGTTCTCATTGATGCCGTCGCCAAGGACGGAGGCGAGAAGAAAACGGGATCCGGCGTAGAGCAGGGGATTCGCGCGGCGGGTTTAAACTCCGGCGGAGATCGCCTCTTTGTCCTCACGGGGCGTGAACTAAAACTTTATTCCGTGCCGAAAATTAAAGCCGCCGCGGCGAAGAACGAAAAAAAGCCCGCGTCCGATACGGACCAACCATCGGATGCCGTTGTTCTCCCCGGGGCTCGCCCGCTGGGGGAGCCGATTGCCGTGCCGACCGGTTCGCGGGCGCGATTCAACCTTTCCCAGCGCAGCGTTCTCGTTTGGAACGGTCGCGGAAGTTTGCTGGAAGTCGACGCCGGCAAGGGAGGCGAACCGCGAAGCCGTCGTATCGAGGACCTGGGGAAGGCGGACGTGGAACACCTGGACGTGCCGGGCAATCGCCACGTGCTGGAATGGCGTGACCGCCGTGCTCGTTTGTTCGACGCGAAGACGGGCGTGGCGCGGGAAATCAAAACGAATTCGAGCATCATCGCCGGAGTGCCCGGCCCCGGACTTTTCGCCTTACGTCTGGCCGGCGAAGAGCTTTCCGTGCGTGACGCGGCCGGAGGGCGAGAGCGTGGTCGGCTTGCATGGAAGGGCCTGCGGGGCGCGTCCTTCGGGCCCCGTGGTCGACGCATGCTTGTATGGGATGCCCAGGGCAAGCTGCTGCTGTGGAACTTGCGGAGCGGGACGCGTAAGGAACTGAATGTTCCCAACGCGGGCCGCGTCGTGGGCGCGAAGTTCGGCGGTCAGGGAGCCTGGATTCTGGCCTGGGGCACGGACCACTCCGTCCATGTCCTGGATGCCGAAACCCTGGCCCAGTCCGGTCCGCCCCTCCTGCACAACGCGGTATTGAAGGACGCCTGGATTTCGCCCGCGACGCAGCATGTGATTACTTTCGACGGTGTCCATGCGCGCGTCTGGGCTCCCCGTTCGGCCACCGCGGATGCCTGGAGCGCCCGTTATGGTCGCGCGCGAATTCGCGGCATGCGCTGGTCGCGCGAAGGTTCCCTGCTGGCCGCCTGGACCAGCCGTCGCGTTTACATTCATTCGGCGCCCGTTCAGGGCCGTAAGCCGCTTGTCTTGAAGGCACGCAATGTCGACCGGGTCGCTTTTCTGAAGGACGACACGAACCTGCTTACCTGGTCGGGGGGCGGACGCGCGGTGCTCTGGAATATCTCCGGCAAGAAACCCGTTCGCGTCGAGGAGGTTTTGCGCCTGGGGCGAACTCCGCGCGGCGCGGTCGCTCTGCCGTCCGAGGGGCGGGCCCTTACCTGGACTCGCCGCAAGGCGCGTCTGTGGGACTTGAATACTGCGAGTCAGATTCGCGAATACGCCGTCTCCGCTCGGGGCGCGAATTTCTCTCGCCATGGGGAATTCATTTTATTGTACGGCGCGAAGACCGCGTTGATGCTTCACGCGCGGGACGGCCGTCCCCGGGGGAAACCCGTCTCCTTCGAGGGAAATGTTATCGCCGCGGAACACACGGGGGATTTCGCCTTGTTGCGATTAAAGTCGGGCAAGGCCTTGCTGTGGAACGTCGAAAAAAATCGCCTGGAAACCCTGGGCGAAGGCATTGCTTCCAGGGGGGCGTTGTTCCTGGCGTTTCGCGACGGAAGTCCGCGTCTGGTGAGCGTCTGGGGCGACGACCATCGCCTGCGTTTCGTCACCCTGGCCGATGGACGCATTACGCCCCATGCGCCGAAACACCAGGCCGGCATTCTGGGGGCCGCGGCTTCGCGTGATGATAAGCTGCTCGTCACCTGGAGCGAGGATCGGAGCGTGCGTCTCTGGGACGTGGGCGCGTTGACCGAATCCCGGAAACCGGATCAATTTCATTCCCGGGATATTTTGATTCGTCAGGTAGTTCCGCCTCGCAAGCACGACGGACGCGTGTCCCGGGTGATTCTGAATCAAGCGGGCAATGCCAATTTCATGGTCAGTCGGGACGACGGCAATCGCGTCTACCTGTGGGACCTTTCGCGCGGCGTTCGCATCGGGGAACCCTTTACCTTTCGAGACTCGATTCGCGAAATCGCCCTGACGCCGGGGGGAGATCGCCTGCTGGTCCGGGGCAAGTCTTCCGTGCATGTACGCGATTTGCCGGGGGATATTTCCTTCATGGACGACGCCGACGAGGGTTTCCTGGTGATGGTGAGGGCGCTGACGGGCACGCGCTTTCAGGCGACCACGCGGGAAATTAAACCCTTGAGCCCGGCCGAATGGAAGCTGCAAGAATCCATTTATCTGCGTCTGGCGCGGACGCACTTCGAGGACTATCTAAATCGTCACGGTCGCGTTCCGGGGCGAAACGTCTATCGTCGTTTTTGGCCGGAGGAAGCGGGGCGCTTGCGAGAATCCGTTATTCGTCAAGGGGCGCGGTGATGATTTCCCGCAGGCGAGCCTTCAATTCGTCCGTATCGTCGTCGGCGTAGTCCTCGGGCATGATGGGGTCGTGGATGATGACCCGTACCGTGCCGCCGTAGACTCGCTGAACGAATGCATCCTGTTCGGGAAGAGCCTGGTAGGCGCCGATGATGGTGAAGGGCTGAATGGGCACCTGCGCCTTGCGCGCCAGAACGAAGCCGCCCGACTTGAAGGGCAGGGAGCGTCCGGTCTCGGTTGTCGTGCCCTCGGGAAAAATCATGACGGAGCGTCCGCCGCGTACGATTTTCGCCGCGTCGAAGAGCGATTGTTGCGCCGCCTTACTGCTTGCGCGCGAAACCGGAATGTAGCCCGTGGCGCGCATGCCCGCGCCCATCAGGGGAATGCGAAACAGCGAATCCTTGGCCAGCCAGCGATACTGGGCCTTCAAGACGCTGCCGCAGATGATGATGTCCAGAATGCTTGAGTGGTTGGACATGTAGATTACGGGCGGTTCGCGCAGAATTTTTTCCTCGTTTTCGATCACGAGCTTCACGCCGCTGAGTCTGACCATCAGGGCGGACCAGGCCAGGTTCATGTCGTGGGAGCGGTCCGGCTTACCCAGAATAAGAAAGACCAATCCGGCGAAGACGTATAGAGGCGTGATGGTGAAAAAAAGAAACCAGATCCACAGGCTACGTAATAAATTCGACATGGTTTTCCCGGCCATAAGGACAGGTGTTTCGCGGAGGGCCTGCGATCAATTCATTTGTCCATGAAGAGTTCGCGATTCTTGTCCAAGGACAAAGGCAAAAGTATTTATGTTTCGCGGGAGGGAACGACGAAGGAGCGCCGAGGCGATTCAAGCCAGGAAACGAACGCGCAGGAAATCGGCGATGAGGTCCGCCTGGTCCCGGCAGATTTCCGCGGCGATGTCCGATAGTTCCAAATAGGCCCGGTAGTCCTCATTGATTTCCACTTCAAGCAGGGCGTCTTCGCTTTCGGTTTCGCCCCGGGCCGCGGAGAGCGGTGCCTTGATGTCCCGCACCCAGTCCATGTCCATGAACTCGGGCGCGCTGACGGGCTCTTCTTCGAGCAATGCCGGCAACCGCAGTTGCTCCAGGAGTTCGTGTACGTCGGTGAGGCTGTTCTCCGGAATCAGATCCTCGTTCAAAAGAACTTCCATGAAATCGATGAGCACCAGATCCAATCCACCGCGCAGGCGATCCAACTGCTGCAGCTCGAAGGCCATGGTCGTGATTTCTCCCCGATGCAGGCCGTTGAGTATTTCACCCGCGGCTCCGGGGGAAATGGAGAGCAGGAACAGGGCCGCTTTCTGCGGCAGGCTCAAGCGATCGTAACGCTCCACGTCCAGATAGATGTCGGCTTCGCGATTGGGCGTGAGCCATTCGCGCAACGCCAGCGCGAAATCACGGGGGTTATCCCGAATGAGTCTGCCGATCCGGTCCAGTTCTCCCCGGCGATCCAGGCGCGCCTCGGCGATTTCCTTTTCTCCGGCGCGACTGTGCAACAATGTCGAAAGACGCGCGGATGTTCGGGAGCCTTCGCCGGACAAACCCCGCAACAAGCCCGCGTCTACCGCGCGATCAATGGTTATGTCCGCGACAATCTCGGCCGCCTGTTCGGCGTCGAGGGTGCGCGAAAGGAAGTCCCGCGTGGCCGCCATGCCGCCCAGCAGAGGAATGCCGTTCATCATCAAGACTTCGTTGAATTCAATCAGGGCTTCGTCCAGCTGGGAAGGGAGAAACTCCCGGGTTCGGCGAGCCTGGACCAGCAACAGGCGTAGTTCCCGCTCTTCCAGCAGCGCCGCGAGATCGGGAACGGCCTCCAGGGCCAGCAGCAATAGAGCCGCCTTGCGAATGGTGGGAGGAGCGGTTCTCATGCCTTCGCGTCCTTCTCCATGGAGATCAGTTCGAGATAATCCTTTTCGTTTTCCTTGCTGTAGCCGCGGATTGCGTGGGGCGCGATGCGCTCGACCAGCTCCAGGGCTTCGCGCGCTTTTTTCGGAGGCACCGACATTTGAAGGCTGTCGCCGTCGCGCATGTGCAGGCGAATGAACGGCAGGGTAGCGAACATACTGTTGCTGCGCAGTTCGTAGAACCAGAGAATTTCGCCGGGCGTCTCTCGAATCATGCGTACGAAGGGCGTGCGAAACGGATCCCGGAGAGAGCGGGATTTCCAGAGTAAAACGGCGGTGATTCCCAGGCCCATGATGCCGAAGGCGCGGTAAATTACGCGCGGCGGCAGCTCATTGAGGATCCCGTAGAGGTCCGCGCTGAGAAATCCGAGGCCCACCAGCAGCGTGGCGACTGCGTAAATAAAATGCATGCGACGTTCACGTCCAACGGCTTCCATGAGCACGCGCATTTCCTCGGGGACTCCGTCCGGGAGCGGTTCCAGGGATGCTTCCGCTTTTGATTTCTCGGACGGCATAATTGCCAGTTAGACACATGGTTGAAATTTGTAAAGACGTTCCGATGAAAACTCGAATTCATCGGAGGCGAAGGCGAACTGAACGGTTTTACATGCGCCCTTTTCCGTTTTTATGTCGCGCGCCCTTCGTCCGCGGGAGCGTCCACGACGACCTTGATGCTGCGACCGGAATCGGCGGCGATTTCAAAGGCTGTCTGGATATGATTCAAAGGTAGGCGATGGGTTATCATCTCTTCCCGCAGCTTGCGCGCCAGCTCGGAATTTTCCGCCAGCAATTCCAGGGCGCGCTGAAAATCGCCGCAGCGCGAGGATTGGATCCGAACACCCCGGGACAGAGCTTCGCGTAGAGGCGACTCGAAGGATTCATCCACGACTTTTCCCCCGGCGACGACGATCGCCCCCCGGGCGCGCACCAGCGATATTTCGCGCGCGGGATCCGGGCGTAGGATTTCATCCACTTCCGTCGCCGTGGAGGCCAGCGCCAGGTCGAAGCCCGGAAATGGAGATGTCCAGCCGGCGTTTTTCGAGCCGCCTTCGTCGAGACGGGCCAGCGCTTCCGCGGGAGTCAGGCGATGGAACTTTATTTCCCCGTCGGTGTCGGCCAGGGACTGAATCGCCGCCAGGCTTTCCGGGGGCATGCCGCGGGGAACGTACACGTTATAGTTCCGACGAGGTTCGCCCTCAAATACGGAAGGCCAGGTATACTCAAGGGGATTGTAGGAGCTCCTCTCCCCGGGGGTCGGTAACAGGGCGATTTCTTGAACGACGAGATCGGTGATATGTTTCAGACCCAGCACGGCTTGTCCGTGGGTCGATTTCAGATGGACGGCGCCCCGGCTCATTTCCAGGGCTCGAGCAAAACCATCGGGCGTGCCCGTAGTATCAAAAACCAGATCAAACTCTTCCTTGTAGGAGTTCCTACCGGGATCCAGGGTCTGGTCGGCGCCCAGGGACGTGGAAAGTCGGCGCAGGGCTTCATGTCGGGCCAGAGCGATGATTTCGAAGTCCAGATTCTCTCGGCGCCGGTAGCCGCTGAGCGCGGCGATGATCAGGGCACCCAATCGCCTGGGCCCCAGGACGGCAACTCGTTGGCCGGAGCGGGGCGCGGAGGACTCCACGGCCTGGAGGGCGGCGGCGAAGGGCTCCGTCAGCACGGCCGCGTCGCCCACTCCCGTCGGAACTTCACGGACGGCGTTGACGGGGGCCAGAAACCAGGGCGAAAAGCCGCCGGGCAGGCGATCGATGCCCAGCGTGATCCGGTCGGGGCACTGGGTATTCATGCCGCCGGAACAAAAGGGGCAGTCCACATGGAGATCCCGCGCGGCGTGGGACGCATTGATCTCCACCACGACCGGTCGGCCTTGATGAGTTCCTACCACTTCATGCCCGATGATCTGGGGCAACTCGTAGGGAAGAAATCGGCGCGCGAGATCAGTGGAGCAAACGCCGCACTGGCTGGTCTTGATGGGGACGTAGCCCGGACCGAGGCGGAGGTGCTCGGCGTTGTTCCGAAGAATCAGCCAGCCCTGGTCGGGCTGTTGGATAAACTCGTAAGAGGTCTCTAGAAAGGAGCCGTCCGATTGATATTCGGGGGCCTTGAACTTTAGAGACATGATTCGCGGGGCATGGTGCGCGCCGGTTGGGTAGGGCGCGCATCCGCTAAACTATTTCTTTTCGACGTCGGTCACTTTGATGCGACCTTTGGCATTCCATTTGCGAAAAGGGGCGACGGCCTGCATGCGTTCTTCACGCACGTAGAACAATCGATCCCCATACTTAACCAGAATACCCTTGTAGTGGGCGTATTTCGTGCGGTGATCGACCAGGCCGATTTCCTTCACATCATTCCAGTTTTCGCAGGTTTTCAGTTCGGGAACTTTCCTTAGATGGAGTTCTCGAATGGTGCCTTCCTTTACGGAGTCTCTAAGGATTCTTTCCCATTCCATGATAGCTTCCTGATGTATATTCCGGCATGGCGAGTGCTGTAAAGCAATTTGTAAAGCAAATTACAGCCGTTAGAGCCCCGCTGTATACTTCTAAACAATTTCGGCATCCGAAGTCCCGATTTTCAATTGGACTTGGATAAATCGGAACCGGACAGCGGGGGACTAATTGTTAAGGCCGGGGCTTCTGAGAGTTCGTTCCGGGCCTGATATTGTTTTCAGCCCAATGAAGCGAGGTATTCGCCGTAGGCGGCCGCGTTCATCAACTCGGACAGGCCGTCTTTATTGTAGTCTTTCAGTTTGATCATCCAAGCCGCGTAGGCATCCTTGTTCACGGAAGCCGGGTCGTCGTTGATGGCCGGATTGACTTCCGCCACGGTTCCGCCCGCCGGGCAGTAAAGATCTTCCGCCGCCTTGACTGATTCAATGGTGCCGAAGGTATCTCCGGCCGCCAGTTCCGTGTCAACCGGCTGGAGGTCCACGTAGACCACGTCTCCCAGGGAGTTCTGGGCATAATCGGTGATGCCCAGGACCAGCAGGCCATCGGTTTCTTTCACCCATTCGTGTTTCTGGGTGTATAATAGATCCTCGGGTATATTGCTCATGATTATATTCCGGCGATTTCGCCCTGATTGATTTAATGGGCGACCTGGGGACGCCCACCGCCACGGAATTCCAGGCCGGTCTCGGTGTAAATCACCTTCGATTTCGGCCCGGAAGGATCCCCGACGCTTATTTTACGGCTCCGGCTCCGCCCCTGTGAAACGGCCCCCGGTGAACGACGGCGGGCACCATGCGCCCACGAATTTCGACCTGGACCCGCGTACCTTTTTCCGTATGCTCGGCCGCTAGATACGCGCTGCCGATGCCCTTCTTCAAGGTCGGCGAAAATGCTCCACTCAGGATTTCTCCCAGGCGATTTTCTCCCGCGGCGTCGAAGACCGGGTAGTGATCCCGGGGAATGCCGTTGCCTTCCAGGGCGATTCCGACCACTCGTCCGGGCGGGCCGTTCTTCTTATGGTCGATTATTTTCTCATACCCTGAATACGGTATTTCTTTCTCCTTCGCGATGAAGCCGATTCCGCTCTGGGGCGGCGTCCAGGTCTCGTTCAGCTCGTGACCGTAGAGAGGATAGAAAGCTTCCAGGCGAAGGATGTCCCGAGCGCCCAGGCCCGCCGGCAAGATACCGCGTTCCTTTCCGGCTTCCAGTAATTCCTTCCATATGCGAAGGCCCGCCGCGGGGCTGGAATAAATTTCAAAACCGTCTTCGCCCGTGTATCCCGTGCGGCTTATGCGAATCGTTTCGCCGTCTTGCGAAAAGTCCTCAAAGTGATAGTATTTCATCTTCGCGAGCGCGTAACCGCTTTGCGCCTCGAGCACTTCTTGCGCGAAGGGTCCTTGCAAGGCCAGCAGGTGCCAGTCGTTGCTTTCGTCCGTAATCTCCACGCCTTTCGCCTCGGTGCTTGACGCGAAATCCTTAAGGTGCCGTGTTACGGACTCATAATTGGATGCATTGGAGACGATAAAGAACTCATCATCCTTAACGCGATAAATAGTTATGTCGTCTACCAGGCCGCCTTCCTTGTTCAGGACCGCGTTGTAGCGTACCTGACCGGCTTCCATGGAAGCAACTTCGTTGCATGTGATTTTGTCTAAAAAACCCGCTGATTCAGGGCCTTTTACGATGATTTCCCCCATGTGCGAAACGTCGAACAAACCCACGCGTTCGCGCACGGCACCATGTTCTTCTATGATGGAGGAGTATTGTACCGGCATTTCCCAGCCGGCAAAGGGTACCATGCGTCCGCCGAGTTCGCGATGCGTTTCGAAGAGGGGCGTTTGTTTCAGCGCCATTTGTCATGATTTTCGACATGGGTCGTGCGCGATAATAAAATTTTGAGGCGGGGGTAAAAATTTCCCATGCGTCATAAATACGAATCGCATAAAGTGTTCGCGAAGACACTATATAAGACATTGTAAGCAATGCGTTAATGGGATGGATCATCGTGTGCATAATTCGCGTATATGTTTCCACGCGTTTGTAAAAGTCGTATTAATGCGATTTTTATTTGCCCAATAATGAGGCACGGTTAAGCTTTTCGCGCGAAGGCTGTGCGAAAGGACGGGGCAATGGATTTTTTTCAGCGAAATTGGACCCCTGGAATAATTTTGCTTTGACCGCACGCCCCAGGCCGGATAGATCGCCATCTACTCACGACGGATTGCCGCCAGGGCGGCGCGAAACGTGAGCTGTTTATCCACTGTCGTGGAAAACTGGAATTAAAAAAATATAAAACAAACAAACAAAAAAATATCGCGGAACAGGCCGAGTGGGATTCTCGGAAAAAAATATAAACTTTATTAAAAGGTGCGGGAATGGTCGAGGCTCAGGAGAAACACAAAACCGAAGAGGCAAAGCAGTTGCGTTGCCGTGTATGTGAGAAACATGTTGATAAACTATTTCAGCATAACACTTGCAAGAGCTGCCTGGTTAAGTCGTTTGGAAAATATATAAAAATGATTAACGAGTCGCGCGGGTCGTAGAAGGCTCCGCGTTATGTCACTATATGGTGAACGTGAGGCGACGAAATTTAAGTCTACTTATTAAAGCACATGTTGCCCGCCGGCAGGGGCGGGAGCGGTCGCCGTCGGCAACGGCTCCCTGGCTCCTATTCTTGCTCGGCTGGGCGCTGGTCGGTTGCGGGGCTCAAGCATCCCTGCCGTATCCCGGGACGGGACTCGGTATCAGGGACCAGGGGCTGGTCTGGGAGCTTACCGTCGGAGTTCTCAATTCCAGGGACTTCCCACGGATCAACCGCAAGCAGGCCCGTGAATTTCTGGATCGGGCCGCCGGGGACCTCAATCGAGAACTACCCGGTCTCCAGGTTCGATTCATTCTCGACCAACCCCTCGATGCTTCCTTTATGATGGAGCGGCTCATCCGGAAAAAGGCGCGCCTGGCTGCTCGTTTTCGGGATGAGAGCCGAATTCTCTTTCTGGACGGCGGTTCCTCCTCGAAAGAACTAAACCGAAAGAAAGTCGCGGCCGCCGGTTTGAAGCCCGGGGTCGCGGCCAGGATGCTCAAGCATGTGGAGCTCCTACGGAATAAGCGCGTGCCCGGTTCCGAGACGCCGGTTTTGAGCGACCGGATGGAGTCCAGTGATCTGGTATGGCGAGAATTTCTGCGCCAGCAGGTTCGCTACGATCTGGTTCTGACCAATGCCCTGGTATTCGGAGATGATCTGGACGTCCCGGTGCGGTTTCAGGGCGAGCCCGGCGCCGCCAGAATGCGGATATCGCGGGCCGAAGGCCGCACCGGTATGGAAGGACTTGCCGCTTATATAAGTCTCTATGGCGGCACCGGTAATGGACGCGAGCGGGACCTGCGGGCCGCCTTGCTGGCTCTGATTCTTCCCGCTCCGGCCGAGTCTTTCACCGGTATCCTGCTCGAAGCAGGTCCGGCTTCCAATGCCGCCGGCGGGTCGGCCGAGCAATGGCCCGCTTGTTCCGGATGTCCGGATTTCTGGAAGCGTCGGCTTGCTTACCTGCGTGGAGTTGCTCATATTCACAGGGCCAACTTCAAGGCGGGATGTCCCCTGCTGAAGGCCAATGCCCCCCAATCGGGTAATGCACCCGGTTTGCTCCGCCTCAATAAGGCGCGGCGTGAACTGGCGGCCCGCAATCATGGGCTGTTGCTCCGCAAATGCCCGACCTCATGAGGTCGTAAGGCAACGAAGCCCGGCGAGATCCTTGACATGGGACGGGCGCCCGAAATCCTCAACATTTCACCTTCAAGGATCCGGACCCTTAACATGGAAGATATACTTCAGTCCTCCGCGGCCAAAAGAGCCGTTCGCGAATTGATTATCGCTACAGTCGCCACGGTCATCACTACCGTTTGCGCCATCGCGCTGGTTTTGATTGTTCCTCGGATGCGCCTGCAGCTCGGCAATGTGGATGAATCGCTCCTGCATAAGCGTGAGTTCATCAACACGGCCAAAGGCGGACGGATTCAATATCAATTGCCGGCAAAGAGTCCGGAACCCGCCAAGAAACTCCAGGGTTATAAGCAAGACCTGGAAATTCTTTCGCGTCGTTTTGAGCGCGGGCGCTTTGAAATGGCCCTGCTGCCCGGTTTCAAGAGCACGGATATCGCGAAGCGCATGCAGGAAAACAAGGGTGGTTTTACCTACACGGTGACCACCGCCGATCAGGCCGCCGTCCTGGACATCTCCGCGCGTAATTCGAAGGCTACGGCCGCCCTGCATGAATACCTGGGTTATCTAAAGAAAAACTGGGTCTATAAACAGTAAGAAACAAACCATAAGAGTCGGCGGCCGCCGACGGGTGCAAACGATTCCTCGCGGAACCGATACCTTTCCCACACGCGTTCGCGTCGCTCTCAGGCGCGAACATTCGAGGCCCGAGTTTCGTCTAAAGAGTAAAGGGCGACCGAATCGCCTTGACTTTAATTTCATTTTATACTATTATAAGAAATGCCTTAAGAACACGGCATTATCGGGTGGGCGGTCATGAACAATCAATCAGGTATAGCGGCGGTTTTAAGTTTAATCGCGCCGGGCATCGGACAAATCTACAATGGCGATTTCATTCGCGGTATTTTCTGGCTGGTAATTACGCCGGGCTTCTGGATCGGCAGCGGCGGTACTCTGGGATGGATTTGTCACGTGGTCTCGGCCTGGACGGCGTATCGCCGCGGCGAATACAAGCAAATGCTCAACGAGCAGAGAGACGCCCATCGCTCCGCGCCCACCACCGAAGTGCGCCCCAAATCAATGTAAGTTTAATGCCGGCTTGCGGTGGAAAACGTATTCAACCCATCGCTTCGCTTAAGAAGTCCAGTGCTTGCTCAGGCGTATCCGCCACATAGTAGAGCTTGTGCTCCGTCTCCCGCGCCAGATATTCCTCGTAGATTCGATCGAAAAAAGCCATTAGTTCCGAATAGAAGCCCTGCGCGTTCACGAAAACGATGGGCTTGTTGTGATAGCCCAACTGGCGCAGGGTCATGATTTCCAGAACCTCTTCCAGGGTTCCGAAACCACCGGGCAGGGCGATGAACCCGTCCGATCTTTCCTCCATGCGCGCCTTGCGCGTCCGCATGTCCGGGGTCACAATCAATTCATCGGCCTTTTCGTAAGCCAGCTCCCGTTCCTTCAGGCCCTCGGGAATCACGCCTACGACCTTGCCGCCGGCGCTTCCGTCGGAACGAGCAAAAATCGTACGGGAATTACCCTACACACAGATTGCTCAGAGTTACGTTCAGACCAGCCACCGTTTCTGGGAATCCGGGAATAGGGTGGCGCTCAT
>CAZGYS010000036.1:0-20559 GCA_964530305.1 uncultured Leptospiraceae bacterium | reverse complement strand
CACGAGCAGCATTTTCCAGTGCAGGCGATCCGCGGGAGTTTCGCCCATGGTCGTCTTCGCGGATTGCGCCAGGGCGCGGAGGCGAGCGTAGTCGGCTTCCAGCTCCCGGGCCAGGGATTTTTCGTTCTTCGCGTTTTTGGGACGCTTTTCATTGGAGCGAATTCTTTCGATCAGCTTTCGCTCCTCGGCCATGCGTCCGAACTCCGGGCCAAGGGCTTCCTTGACGACTTTCGCGTCCACGCCGGCGGCGCTCAGGCGCGAGCGTAGTTGCTCCAGGCGATTGGCGTCTCGCGCGACGCGGTGTTCCGCGTCGGCCAATAATATCTCGGAGGAAACCCGCGTACGTCCGGCCGTCATAATCAATATGGCGGCGGCGCCCAGATACAGGGCAATCATGAGAGAAAAGTATACGCGGGTGCGTTTCCAGATGCGAGTGCGTGTGTTCATGCTGTCGAGAGGGGCTTGCTAGAGAATGCCGTTGATCGTCTTGATGAATTCTTCCTCGGTGAAGGGCTTCAAGAGCACGGCGGAGATACTATCGCGCAGTTCCTTATCCTCTTCCAGGTGCTCTCCATAGGAGGTGATCACCAGCAAGCGGGCATTCGCGTCGATTTTCTTGATGCGGGCAATGGCGCTCTTGCCGTCGCCCTGGGCCAGTTGGAGATCCACGATTACGAGATCCGGTCGGGTCTTCTCGTACAGGGCCACGCCTTGATCTTCCGAGTTGGTTTCGCCCTTGATTTCGAAATTATTATTGCGGAGAAACTTTTTCTCCATTTCCCGGATGAAGACGGCGTCCTCCAGGATTAGTACGGCTTTGCTGCTCATCTTTTAAATTCTCCCCGTTCCAGCTCGGTTCGGTTTCATGAAATATCGTGAAAAATATCGAATAGTTCGCCATCGCAAATGAAAGTCATTCGACTCATCTCCGGGCTTCCCGGATCCGCGTCCCGAAAGCGCGCGTAGCGCGGCGATGACAATTCCGCGGCGGCCGGCTTATCCTTGCGAGCGGAAAAATATTCGCCCAGGGCGATATTTATCAGTTCACCCACGGTATTGGAGGCCAGTTCGTCGTCCACGTCCCCCGCGGGAAAGTCCGACGCCGTGGCCATGGAAAGAACGCGCGAGGCAATCACGCGGGCCGGTTCCGGATTCATGGCCAGGATGCATCTGCCCGTGATTCCGCCCTTGAGATTAATTTGAACAATGTGGGCCTCTCCGGCCAGGCGTTCCCCGTGGGCGGGAGGATTGTCCACCAGGCGAATTTCCGATTGGGCCGATTCCGCGAAGGCTTTTACCAGGTGTTCTTTCAAATCCATAACTTACATCCCCAGCGCGGATTCGAGCGTCTCCCGCACGGCCTCCCGGGTGAAGGGTTTTACGACGAACTCCGCGGCCCCCAGATCGATGGACCGCTTGATGTATTCCTCTTCTCCCATGGAACTTACCATGACGACGACGGCCTCGGGATCCCCGGCGCGAATTTTTTCCAGCGCGTCGATGCCGTTCATGTCCCCGGCCAGGGAAATATCCATGGTCACCGCGTCCGGCTTTAATTCCTCGTACATCTTCACGGCTTCCTCGGCCGTTGTGGATTCACCCACGATCTCAAAGCCCTCTTTCAAGGCGTCCTTCAGCATCATGCGAATGAAGGCGGCGTCATCCACGATTAAAACCCGTTTCATAAAGTTAAGGTCCCCCCGGATTCATGGCTTGAATCACGGACGTTAATAGAGTATCCCGCTGGAAGGGTTTCACAATGAAATCGGAGATTCCCTGGTCAATACATTCCTGTAAAATATCGGGGACGTCCACGGCCGAAAGAATGATGACCCTGGCCTCCGGGTATTCGCTTTTCAGAACGTCCAGGGTTCGCAGCCCGTTCCATTCGTGCATGATGATATCCATGATTACCAGCGCCGGTTCCTCGCGACGATAGATTTCCATTAATTCACGGCCCGACTCGGCTTCGAAGACCTCGCCGAAGTTCAGCTCCCGCAAATGTTTTTTAACCAGGAAGCGAATGAAGTGCGCGTCGTCCGCGATGGCGATGGAATAGTTCGAGTAGGTTTGTTTGATTTCCATTACGACGCGAAGTTGCTCCTTAACGTCGTGAGGTCAGCTTCCAGAAATCCTGTTGCTTCGGCAGAATGTAAAAGTACAACAGGGATTCCTTTTCGTTCGCCTGAAACTCGGTTTCAATGAGCAGCACGTTCCCGTCGTCGTTTTCTCCCTTCGGCATTTCCTTCTCGAAGAAAGTGCGGTAGTCGGCCGTATGCTCCGGCGGGCTGGGCAGAACCCGGACACCGGCGATGATATGTATGGCGTTCGTAAACGAGACGGCCAGGATGTTCATCACTTCGCGAATGGCCGAGACGACTTCCATGCGCACCGACGTGTATTCTTCTTCCCCGTACATCAGGGAAGCCGTGCGCAGCATCTGGTCCCGGGACACGATGAGCAATTGATGACCGGCCATTTCCATTTCGAGGCTGACATGGCAGGCGTGCATTTCGCGATTGGCGAAGTTCCTATTCAGTTCCTGGTAGAAGCGCCCCATGGATTGGATACGCGTCTTCGTGATTTTCATCGCGATGTCTTTATTGCCGGTCAGTTCGCGCAGGCGTTGAGCGCGCTTTTGCGACCCGTGGAAATAATTTTTTTCAATACGGCGATTTCGTCCGGGTTTAGTTTCCGGGCGCTCCCGGCGTCGCCGGATGGGGCTGACGCCGCGGATTCCGTTGTCGAAGCGGATGCCGTAGTCGAAGCGGGTGCCGAGGTCGAAGTCGGTTCCGGGACGGAAGGCGCGGGAGCAGGCGATTGCGCGGGGGCCGGTTCGGCCGCGGGGCTCACGGTCTTCGCGGCCACGGGCGTGCTTTCGGCTTTCGCCTCCATGGCCGCGGCGGCCACCGCGAAGCGCGAAGATGAATGCGTGCCCGCGTGCTTGCCCAGGATAGCGTTCACCAGCTTCTCTACGTCCAGGATCAGGCAGATTTCGCCCTTACCCAGGATGGATGCTCCGGCCAGTCCCTCGACGTCCTCGTAATTGCGCGCCAGGGACTTGATGACCATGTCCTCATAACCCAGCAGGTCGTCGACCATGAGACCGATGCGTCGTTCTCCGTATTGAACAATCACTACCGGTTTTTTCTTCGGCTTGCGTCCATTACTCGCGGGCGCGTCCGGTTCGCGCACGCCCATTTCGCGCCCCAATCGCAGAAGCGAAACGTGCAGTTCTCGAACGACGATGGTTTCCACCTGATCGATAATGCTGATATCTTCCTCGGTGATCTTGATGGTCTCCAGAATTACGCCGATGGGCACGGCGAACAGATGTCCGCCCACCGTGACCTTCAGGGCCGTGACGATGGCCATGGACAGGGGCAGGCGAATCAAAAAAATCGTGCCCCGGCCCGTTTCGGACGAAACCTCGATGGAACCGCTCATGGCCTCGATGTTCTTACGCACGATGTCCATGCCCATGCCGCGGCCGGAAATTTCGGAAACCGCCTGGGACGTACTGAACCCGGGCATGAAGATGAAGTCCATCAATTGACCGGGACTCATGGCGGCGATATCATCGGCGCCGGCCAGTCCGTTTTCCAGGGCCTTCGCGCGAATTCGGTCCAGGTTGAGGCCGCCGCCGTCGTCGCGTACTTCGATGAAAATATTATTACCGGACTGGTAACTGTCCATGATGATCAAGCCGGCCGGATTCTTGCCGGCGCGAGTACGATCCTCGCGGGACTCGATGCCGTGGTCCATGGAATTGCGCACCAGGTGCATGAGGGGATCGTGGATGCCTTCGATTTGATACTTGTCGATTTCGGTGGCTTCGCCCCGCAGCTCCAGTTCCACCAGCTTCGCGGGAACGGCCGCGTTGTAGTCGCGAACGATGCGACGAAAGCGCGAAAAGATGGTCCCGATGGGAATCATGCGGACCTTCATGACCTTTTCCTGGAGTTCCGCGCCCACGCGGGCCAGCTCCTCGGAATTATCGCGAAAGTAACCGTAGAGACCCTTGTTGCCGAATTGCTCGCGAAACTCGGCGGCCAGGGCCAGGTAGGCCGAGTTGGCGCTCAGGAGTTCCCCGACCAGATTCAAGATGTCGTCGACCTTGCGGGTGGAGACGCGCAGAATATCGCCCGCGTCGCCGCGGCCGGCGGCCTTGTTCGGGCCGCTCGCGCGAAGATCGTCCTGGTCGTCGGTAACGAAGAGCACGTCGCCTTCGCCTTCCGCGGAGGGTTCGCCCGCGTCATTGGTTTCGTCGGCGGGAGTCGAACTCTCCGTCGGCGCGGCCGGCGCGGCGGGTTCGATTTCCAGCGATGCGATTTCGTGATTGCGAACGGCCTTCTTAATGTCGTCCAGGCTCTTTTCCGTGCGCACCTGAAATGTAAAGCGGCCGTCGAAATCCTCCGCGTCGTAGCCGTCGGCGTCGGGCGTCTCGGCGATAATCTCGGCGGCTTTCGCCAGCTTGGAGCGAATGAGATAGGCGCGCATGCCGGGCAGGGCGGTTTCGCCCTTGAGTTGAATTTTAATGTCGAACAAGCTGCCCGCCGGCGTTTCGGGTTCGGGCGGAGTCGCCGCCTGAACGGGCGCGGCCATGTAGGCGTTGATGCGCGCGATGAGAGGGCCCGCGTCCAGGGCCGAGGAGTCCTCGTCCGCCGCGAAGGCGTCCAGAATTTGCTTGAGCAAGTCCGAACACTCGAAGAAGAGCTGGGCCATGCCCGGATCAAAGGCAATCTTGCCGTCGCGCAGGCGCGCGAACAAGCTTTCGGCCGCGTGGGCGGTGCCCACCATATTGTCCAGCCCCACGAAACCCGCGTTGCCCTTGATGGTATGGGCCACGCGAAACAACTGGTTCAGGGCATTGCGATTACCGGGATCCTTTTCGAAGTCCAGCAGGCTGTCGGCGAATTGCTGCAGGCGTTCGCCGACTTCGTCGATGAATGTATCTTTTTCGGCTTGATCGAGATCCATGATGGATTACGGCCGGAGCAGTCGCTTAAGCTCCGCCTTGCTTTTCACCCAGGGAAACGTCGGTTATGGATATGACGTCTTCTTTCGAGAGCACGCGGGCTATGTCCAGGATGATGATGACCCGTTCCTCGATCTTGGCTATGGCGCGAATATAGTCGGACGAAGAGCGGCCGGCCGCCACGAGATCGGGTTCGTCTTCGACTTGATCCGGAGCAAGTTCGATGACTTCTTCCACCTGATCCACGACCATGCCCACCAGTTTGTCCTGGATCTGAGTGATCAGGATCCGCGTAAACTTGTTGTATTCCTTTTTCTCCAGCCCGAACTTGATGCGTAGATCCAGCACGGGTATGATTTCGCCGCGAAGATTGATGACGCCGATGATATAGGGCGGTTTACGGGGCAGCCAGGTGACGGTGACCATGCGAATGATCTCCTGCACCTTGAGGATCTCGATGCAATAGTCCTCGCGGGCCACGCGAAAGACCACGTACTGGGCCGCGGCCCCCTGGTTCTGTGTTTTGTTCGATTCCATATGGAAGGAAAGGGCTTACTTCGTCCCCTGCAGCTCGGTGAGTCGTTTGATGCCGGGCTCGAGCACGATTTCCCAGGCGCGGGCGATTTCCTCGCCGTAGCGGTGGTCGTGCTTACGAATGCTTTCCAGCAGGCTGCGCGTCCAGAATTTGTACAGGGACGGTTGGATATCCAGGCTGGTGTTGCCGCCGATGCCGCCGATTTTTTCTATGGCCAGTTCACCCGACTTTTTCTGGTTCGCGAAGAGAATCAGAAATGAAATATCCTCGCGGAGGAATTGCTTTTGCTGCGCGATATTAATATTCGCGAAGTGGCCCGCGATTTCGGGAGCACTGGTCATAAACGTTTCGTAGAAGTCGTCGAAGAATTCCGGTTTGAGAATGCATCGCCCGAAACTTTCGCGTACGGCGGTAATATTGTCTTCGGTGTTCATGGACATTTCCTGGTTCGCCTCCGTTTAACCCTTCATCAGGGTAAAGCGATTCAATTCGTTCGTCAGGCGCGTGGCGCTTTCCGCCAGCTCCACCGTGCGTTCCTGACTGTTGCGGGCCCGTTCCAGATTCTGGCGGGCCTCGGAAATAACGCTTCCCAGCGCGTCGGTAATTTTTTCCACGCGGGCTTTCTGCGTTCCGGCGATGTACTGGGCCGTGCTGGTTTTCTCTTTTACGAATGTCGTTAGATCGATGGTGGACTCGAAGGTGGCCACCTGGGTTTCCACCGTGCGAAAGACCTGCTCGGAGGCAAGTACGGTGGCTTGCGCTCCCTGGTTTACATAGGCCGCGCCCGCAATCTGTTCCTCTACCCGCTGGTTGATGCGGCCGGAGACGGTCTTGACCGCTTCGAAGGCCTGGAGCATGTTTTGCGCGCGCTGAGCGTTGGTTGAACCGATTTCACCGATGCGGTCGACGCTCTGAGTCGTGATGGAGCTGGCTTCCTTAATCTCACCCAGGGCCTTGCGCACGTCCGTGGTAAGGCGCGCGCCCTCTTCCACGCGCTTAATGTTTTCCTTGATGTTGTCGGCGATTTCGCTGGCCGCTTCCGCGGAACGTTCCGCCAGGGAGCGAACGGCCTCGGCGACCACCGCGAAACCCTTACCGGCTTCCCCCGCGCGCGCCGCCTCGATGGCGGCGTTCAGGGCCAGCAGGTTGGTCTGATCCGTAATGTCGGTGATGGTGTCGATGATGACGTTGACTTGCTTGGATGATTCGTTGATCCCGTTCATGGCTTCGACCAGGTTTTCCAGGACTTTTTCGCCGCTGTCGACGGTGGTCAGGGCCTGGTTGGCTTGATCGTTGGCTTGCTGCGCCGACTGGGCGACTTCGCCGGCGGACGACATTACTTGATCCGCCAGATCGATGGCTTTCTGCGCTTGCTGGGTCATTTCTCCCGACGCGTCCGTGATGGTCGCGGCAATGTCGGTCAGCCCGCGAATCTCGGACTGAGTAGCCAGCGAAGTACAGGACTGCTGCTCGGAATAGGCGGCCACTTTCAGGAACTCGAAGAGGTTGTCGTTGATCGTACGCGAAGCGGAGTCCGAGGTCTCATTGGCTTCCTGAACGTTGGCGGTTACCTCTCCCGCGTTGGTGACGATGTCCTGAAGGATGCCTTCCGCGTTATTGGAAGCTTCCACCTGCTTCTCCGTGGCATCCACCACGCTTTGAGTCGTGTCTCGAATTTCATTGGATTCGGCGTTGATGAGCTTGGCCACCTGGCCTACATCTCCCAGGATCTTGTTCAACGCCGTCAGCAGCGTATTAAAACTACCGGCAACCTGGCCGATCTCATCGCGCCCGCGCACGGGCACCGCGGCGGTCAAATCGCCCTGGGCGGCTTGTTCCAGGCCGTTCACCAGTCCGCGAATACTGGAGAGAATACTCCGAATGATCACGAAGCCGAAGAGCAGGGCCAGGATGAAGATGACGACGACGATGGAAACGTTAATGTACAGTTCATTGCGTGCCTTCGCGGCGCGGGCCTGCATTTTACGTTCCATGGCGGGGTAGATGGTATCATAGGTTGCCAGGTAACCGTTGATGCGCTTGGTCCAATTTCCGAACAGGGCCACGGAACTCGGAAATTTGCTCAAATCTCCCCGCACCGCGAAATCCTCGCGCATCTCGTCCAGGAATAGTCCCAGTTGCTTGGTAACTCCGCGTAGCTGCTGGAGTTCCACTTCAATGTCCTTATTCTTTCCACCCTCTACCTGGATGGCGGAATCGATATCCAGCAGCAGGCGTTTGCGTCGGACCTGCACCGAGTCGATCAAAATGGCAACGCGCTGTTTTTCGCTTTCCGTGATGAACCCGCGCGTGACGATACCGGTGGAAAGGCCGCGGGCCAGCGCCATCTCCTCGACCATGTAGGGCAGAACCACCACCATCAGTTCGATCAAGTAGTGCGTATGCAGGGCGCTGTCCAGGATCAGGTTCGAGTCATCCTCAATCAGCTTGATCAAATCCAGCGTCTCATTAACCGCTCGCGTGTGTTCCTCGAAACTCTGCTTGGACGTCATGCCGCGATAGTCGCGAAAGACCCGTTTGTATTCCTCGATCAGCTTGTTGGTGTTGTCCCGCACCTTGGGGTCGAGACCCTGACTGTACTTGTCCCGAGCCTTTTCCAGCGCTTCCAGGTGTTCCCGGAGTTCCGCTTCCTTGGCCTTCAGGCGCGGCAGGAAGGTTTTGTTGCCGCTCAAGAAGCCGTTGGCCATGCCCCGGTGTTCCTGCATGTCCCGGAGCAGGGGCGGCAGCGCGCGGATGTACTCCGCGCCGTCCACGCCTCTCAAAATAAACTCTACCTGCTTGGAGTTGACCTGGTATAGTTGATAGACGGCCGTACCGGCGCCGCCGAGCATGATCAGCGCCACCAGGGACAACTTTTGCCAGAGTTTTAAGTTACGTAACATGTCGTTCTCCGAATTTCGCCGCCGGCGATTTCAGCATTTTATGTTTCCCGGGATTTCGGACTAAAAGCGAAACGGCCCTGTAATCTATTTTCGGCCAATCAGCCGGAATCCCCGCGTTGACTTTTACCCGATCTCGCCAATGGGGATTTTTTTTGTGAATCCGCGCCCGGTGGGCCGCAAGAGCTTTCGTGATGCCCGCGCGTCGGTTCAGGCCGTCTGAATGCCCGCCGGATCGATGGCCAGCGCATTGAATACCGCCGTGCGTAGATCTCCCGCCTGAAATGGTTTGGTCAGGTAGTCCAGAACGCCCAGGTCGATGCATTGTTGAATGGAGTCCGGATCCTTGAGGGCGCTCAACATGATGATGCGCGCCGAAGGGTGGCGTTGCAGGATGGCCTGAGCGGCTTCCATGCCGTCCATGATGTCCATGGTGATATCCATGATTATCAGATCATGGGGAGTCGCTCTCTCGAATGCATCGGCATGGATATTCACGGCCGATTGCCCGTTGTCCGCTTCTTCATATTCAACGGTGATTCCCTGCAGCGCCTTGCGGACCATTACGCGGCTGATTTTTGAATCATCCACAACCAGGATTCTATACTCACTCATGCTCGGGCTCCATTTAAAATTCAAGCGATACGTTTCGCTTATCAGACGAGTTTCGCAACCACAAAAGCAAGCTTCGCGCGTACAATACGACTTATTAACTTATGGATAACAACTCGCCAACGAGGCGATAATTAAAAATTAATAATTATGTACTACTACCTGTTTTTGTTGAGTAGTTTCCGTTGTCGGGGGCGCAAGAGGCGGGTAAAAATGGTAATATCGCCGGGGCGATGCACGGGGCGTACGCGAAACAAGTTGCAATTTCGTCGTTATCCCCGCGGGAGGTCAGGAAAGAGTATTACGAATGGAGTCCATCAGGGATTCACCCGAGAACGGTTTTACGATGTAGTCGCTCACTCCCATATCAATGCAGTTTTTGATATTGTCGGTATCGCTCAAGGCGCTGACCATGATGATCTTGGCGTCCTTGTTCATGTCCAGAATGGCGCGCGCGGCTTCCATGCCGTCCATGTGGTCCATGGTAATATCCATCAAAACCAGGTCGGGGGGATTGCCGCCGTCCAGGGCTTTCTTGTACAACTCGACGCCTTCGGCGCCGTTTTTACCTTCTCCCAGGAATTCGGCCTCGTCACGCAGATACTTGCGCATCATGGTGCGGATGATGGCCGAGTCGTCGACGGCAATGACGGTAAACTTCTTGGTTTCGCTCATGGTTAATATCTTGATATGCTTTTTTATATTTTGGATGATTGCTCACGTTTCTATAGTGAGCGCTAAAATGAATATCGGTCTCATTACGTTTCGCAATGAGGACTTAATTTTCGGCGGGCGCGAAGATTGTCCAGCTTTTCCCCCGCCCAATCGCGCGGAGCCGCCGTAAATGAATGGAAGCCGTCACGGATACAACGAATTACGGGTCCCATTTTATCAGGAATTTTCCAACGCGACAAACTTAGATCTAGTCACGTTTTTCAAAAGTGAAATGACCGCCGACGATGACGCATCACCGGGCGCGAAAAGACGAATCCGTTCTTGTTCGCTCTCGCCGAACGCCCGGTCGGGTTCACCGGGGCGTCCCGGGGGCTTGTCCATGGTACAATAAAACGGTTGACCGGCCCGTCCCTGGGAAGACTTTCAACCGAGCGGAGGCGTACCATTATGAGTGATAAATTTGATTTGATTGTTATCGGCGGCGGTCCCGGAGGCTATGTGTGCGCCATCCGCGCGGCCCAGTTGGGTATGAAAGTCGCGGTCATCGAAAAGCGTCCTACCCTGGGCGGCACCTGTGTGAATGTCGGCTGTATTCCGTCCAAGGCTCTGCTCGACACTTCGGAGAACTACCACAAGGCGAAGCACGGCGGACTGGCCGAGCACGGCATCGACGTGGGCAATGTGAAAATCGACATCGGCAAGATGATGGCCCGGAAGGAAAAAGTGGTCAAGGAATTGACCGACGGCCTGAACTTCTTGATGGACAAGAACAAGATCACGGTCTTTCGCGGAACCGGTTCGTTCAAGAGCGCGGCTCCGGATGATGTTCAGGTCCAGGTAAAGGGAGACGAAGAGCAGGTCATCTCCGGTCGTAAGTGCGTAATCGCCAGCGGCTCCGAAGTCATCGAACTGCCCAACCTGCAAGTGGACCGTAAGAACATCATTACCTCGGACGAAGCCATCGCCCTGGACAAGGTTCCCGAGCACATGGTTATCATCGGCGCGGGCGTTATCGGCCTGGAACTGGGTTCGGTATGGAGTCGCCTGGGCGCGAAAGTAACCATCGTGGAATTGCTGCCCGGTATTTTAATGAGCATGGATCGGCAGATGCGGGAACTGGCTCAACGTATTCTGACGAAGCAGGGTATTAACTTCTTGTTCGAACACAAGGTTACCGAGGCGAAAGTCAAAAAGAATAAAGTCGAAGTTACCGCGGAGAACAACAAGGGCGAATCGCAATCCATTACCTGTGATAAGTTACTGGTGGCCGTCGGTCGTCGACCGGTCACGGAAAACCTTAACCTGGAAGCCGCCGGCGTGAAGCTGACCGAACGCGGTCGCGTGCAGGTGGATCCTCATACTCTGCAAACTTCGGTACCCGGGATCTACGCCATCGGGGACGTGATTGAAGGACCCATGCTGGCCCACAAGGCCGAGGACGAAGGCGTCATGGTGGCCGAGATTCTCGCGGGTAAACCCGGCCACGTCAACTACGAGGCCATTCCCTGGGTTGTTTACACCTGGCCCGAAATCGCCTGGGTCGGTCGTGGAGAAGAGCAGTTAAAAGAAGCGGGAATCGCGTACAACACCGGTAAGTATATGTTCAAACCCAATGGCCGCGCCAAGGCCATGAATGAATCGGACGGCCAGGTGAAGTTCATCGCGGACAAAAAGACCGACAAGATTCTGGGCGCGTTCATCGTCGGGCCCAGCGCTTCCGAGCTGATCGGAGAGACGGCCGTGGCCATGGAGTTCGGCGCGTCGTCCGAGGATATCGCCCGTTCGACTCACGCGCATCCGACTCTCTCGGAAGTTATAAAGGAAGCGGCCCTCGCCGTGGACAAGCGCGCTCTCCACGGTTGAGCGCGTAGACTTAACTAACGATTATTTAACCGGCTTCGCTTGCGGAAAAAGCCTCAATCGCCTTGACACCTTGTTCGGGTGTGCGACGAAGGAGACGGTTTCCACGGGGAGAGCACTGTACTTTGAAAATCTTAATTGTTGATGATTCCAGTATTATCCGCAAGGCAATCCAGAAATACATCTCAAGCATGAGTGTTGAGGCGGAGATCGTCGGAGAAGCCGGAGACGGTTTGCAGGCTCTTGAGCTGTTCAAGTCCAAAAAGCCGGATATCGTAACCATGGATATCACCATGCCGGAAATGGACGGCCTGAGCAGCATGGTGGAAATGTTAAAAGTAAATCCGGAGGCCCGGATTGTGGTCATCACCGCGCTGGCGGATCGAGCCACGGCTCTGGACGCCATGGATAAAGGCGCGGCCGGTTTCGTGGCCAAGCCTTTCACCTCCGAGAGCTTATGGGAAGCCCTGGAACCCGTATTGAAGAGCTGAATGGGAACCGGAGAGAACTCCAATACCGGCATCAGCATCCGGAACCAATAAACCAATAAATAGACGAATAGATAGGGTCGGGCGTTTTCGCTCGGAAAGCACGGCATGACGGACAGTGAAGTAAAAATATTTATAGATTGTTTAACCGGTTTTTTCGGTTCGGTTTCCGGAACCGACGCATCATCAGGGGTTCCCTACGTAAAAAACGAAGGCGAATCCGTACTTTTGAACTACACGGGCGTCATCGGCATTTCCGGCAAGCGTAAGGGTTGCCTCTACATTACCTGTGATCGGGATATGCTGGCGGACTGCGTAAGCATCTTCCTGGGAGAAGAGCAGCCGTCGGAAATCGCCATCAAGGACATGGTCGGTGAGATTGCCAATACGGTAGCCGGCAACGCGCGCGAATCATTCGGCATGGAGTTTCTCATCTCGGTGCCCATCATCATCAACGGTAAGCCCAAAAACGTCGAACTCCCCCTGGAAATACCCACCTACGTAATTCCCATCAACTGGAAGCAGTATCAGTCTTTCCTCGTCGTGGGCATTGAGTAAGAGGGTTCCCATGGCCAAAAGCAGTACGCGCGCCGAACGCGCATTACGCGCCCTCCAGAGGCAACGCAATGCCAATGTCCTCCGGGTTCTGGCGCCGGCCCTGTTGATCATCTTCGCCGTCATCACCACGCTCAATTTGAGTCGGGAGCGTCCCGACTGGACTCCGGAGATGAAGTCCGTCTTTCTCGCGTTCATCGTGGTCCAGGCGGTCTGGAATACCTTGATGACCGTTGTCGCTTTGTTCTTTCGGCGTCTGACGCGTCACTACGCATCGCATCTGTTCTTCGTGCTGGGCGTGATCATGTTGTTGCGACAGGCCTTCATGTTGCACCACAACGCGAATCATCCCATGCTCATCCTGCTGGTCCAAATGCTCGGCTTCGGCATGTTCTATCAGATGCGCATCCTGCCGGGTATTTTGTATCACGGGAGCTTGTACGCGATTGTGGCCGTCTCGGCCTTGACCGGCCCCCATACGCCCTGGCCGTTCGTGCCTTCCAGCATCGGCGGACCGGTACTGGCGATCATGATCATCTTCGTGCAAAATCGGATCACTCGCCAGAACCTGAAAATCCGGGAACAGACCGCGGCACTGGCGCGAAGCAATACGGAGAACCTCAAGTCCCTGAAGGAGGTTCGCTCGCTCAAGGCGGAGCAAGACAGAATCCTGAATTCCGTGGATGAAGGTCTGTTCCTGATCGATCCTGAACTGAAGATCGGCAGTCAGTCCTCGGCGGCACTGGCCGGTATTCTGGAAGCGAACCATCCGGCGGGCACTCCCGTCATGGACTTGTTCAAGCAGGGTTATCCGGATGACGTCGTCCAGGACCTTGAGAAATATCTGCGCCTCATGTTTCGCCCGCAACTACAGGAGAAAAATCTTGCTCAATTGAATCCCCTGGCCGAGACCGAGTTTACGCCGCCGGGGGAAAACGGCGCGGCCGATACCGTTAAGTTTTTGCGCTTTCGCATTACGCGGGTCATGGACGAAGGCGGAATCGTCGGCCTCATGGTAACCGTTGGAGACGTCACCGAACGCCGTCGCCTGGAGGAAACGGTTGCGCGCAACGAGGAAGAGGCCCGCACGCGCATGGAACTGCTCTTCAATCTCGTGCACGTCGAGCCCGCCATGCTGCATCAGTTTCTGGAGGAAGTCAAGGTCGGCCTGGACAGGATCAATGATCGCTTTCGCCGGGGCGGCGATAACCGCGATATCCTGGCGGAGGCCTTTCGCCGTCTGCACAGCATCAAGGGCAATGCCTCGGTACTGAATCTGGCGATTTTCGCCGATCGAGCCCACGAGTTCGAGGAAGCCATCAAGTCCATCCACGACCAGGAAAAGATCAGCGGCGGCGATTTACTGCCCCTGACCTTGAAGCTCTCCGACTTTCGCGGCCTGGTGGAGGAAGTGGAGGAACTGATTCAGCGCTTGATGAACTTCCAGGCGGCCTTCAAGGGCGAACAACAGGACGCCCGCAATCTACTTATCCCAGGCATGCGCGGTCTGGTGGAGCGCGTTTCAGGGGAACTGGGCAAGTCGGTGCGATTGGTCGAGTCCCGGTTCGACGCCCGGGCGATTCCCTCCCGGATGACGGCATTGGTCCGGGAAGCCCTGGCCCAACTGACGCGCAATTCCCTGGCGCACGGGCTTGAATCCCCGGAGGAACGCAAGGAAGCGGGTAAATTGGAGACCGGCACCATCGAAGTTCGCTCCGCCCTTGAGGACGGCAAATTGACCATTACCTATCGGGACGACGGACGTGGTCTGCAATTGGACAAGATTAAGGAGCGAGCCCTGGCCGAAGGCGCGGCCACCGCCGAAAACATCGCGGCCATGTCCCCCGGTCAACTGGCCAATTTGATCTTCGAGCCGGGATTTTCCACCGCCGAACAGGAAGACTTGAACGCGGGCCGGGGAGTGGGCCTGGACCTGGTGCGCTCATCCTTGAAGCAGTTTCAAGGCGGCATCACGGCTACTTCGAGTCCCGGCAAGTTCTGCGAATTCCGAATTACCGTGCCCGCCCGCAACGAGCACGACTGACAACCCGCGCAATCGCCTGGAAGAGCCTGGTCGCCGTGCCGCGGAATTGCCCTTGCGGAAATGCCGCCGTTCGGTCGAGATATCCAAATGTCCGAAACTCGCTCCTTTTCGCGCAAGATTGTGTTTGCCGCCGTGCTGGCCGGCGTACTGGGAACCACCGCCGCGGGGATCCTGGCTTCGCGCCCTTCTTATGATTCCCTGAAACCGGGTGCTCCATTGCCTCCGGTGACGAAGTCTCCGAACGTTCGGCCCGGCAATGGGGAACGCCTGGTGCGATTTTCGGAGGGGCGGACGAAAATCGCCTTTCTATATATTCACGGTTTCGGTGCTTCGCGAGCGGAGGGCGAATTCGTCCTGGAGAAAATGACGAAGCGCTATCGCGCCAACACGCTCTACGTCCGATTGCCCGGGCACGGCACCACGCCCGAGGATCAGGCCCGCGCCGGTTACCGGGACTACCTGGCGGCGGCGGAGCGCGCGATTCTGCGCATGGAAAAACTGGGTGAAAAGGTCGTCGTATTCGGTACCAGCATGGGCGGGCTGCTCACGACCCACATCGCTTCGCGCTATCCGGATCGAATTACGGCGGTTGTACTGGCTTCGCCGTTTTACGATTACGCGGCGGCTTCGTCCATTGTCTTGAAATCGCCCGGTGGGCTGTCCCTGATCAAATTGCTGCGCGGCGAAAAGCGCGACCGAGAACTTAAAAGGAACGACCCCGAGGATCCCCGTGTAGCCGGCTTCGAGAAATACTGGTACGTAAATCAGTACTACCAGGCCCTGCGCGGCCTGGAGGACCTGCGCGATTTCACGGCGCGCTCGGCCGTCTATAAGCGCGTGCGCGCGCCGGTGTTGATGTTCTACTATTATCGCGACGAGGACCACCAGGACAAGGCCGCCTCCGTGCCCGCCATGCTGGACGCCTTCAGTCGTTTCGGAGCCGGCGGCAAACGTCATCCCTTGAGTCGCCCCGTAGCGGTGGCCGACGGAAATCACATCCTATTCAGCAAATGGATTCGCGGCGTGGACCATGCCTTCATCGAAAAGGAAACGGTTCTGTTTCTGGATCAGGTGATTGCTGCCGGGAAGTGAGCGGCGATGCAAGGGGCCCTTTTCCTACTCCTGGGGGATGACGATAATCTCCTCCGCGCGGCGCAGGTTCTGCGAAAGTATCGCACTCTCTCCTACGCGAAAATAAAATCTCGCGCCGAAAATACGAAACCCGTATTGATCGTACCCCTGGGCGCGTTCGAAAGCGAAGACAACCTGCTTGAGTTGCGCGAAATTCTTACGGAACTGGACGGCGTGGGGGCGGGATACCAGCTTCATCAATACCTGGACGGAGCGGACGAAAAACCGAAGCCCGTGGATGTATCAACCCTTGCTAACCTACTGGAAGGGTTCGAGATCAAGCGCAAGGAAAACGAGCGGCTGAATGAACTTGCGGGCATGGCCTTTTACCTGGAACTCATCGGCGAGCCGCCCGTGGAGGACCTGGAGCCGGGTTTGCATTACCGCTTTCTCTGGCTGCGCTCTTTTCATCCGCCCATTGTCGTGCGCGCTTCGCTGACGGAAACATTCCAGGGTCTGGTCTTTTACGAATTCGAAAGAGAGCCCGAGGATTTTCGGCGCGTGCGCATGCTCAATCAAGGCGATGCGCCCCTGGACGATTCCTCCTGGACGGAAACAGCGGACGCTTTTGAGGCAATGCTGAAACTGTGTCCGGAACTACCCCCGAAGGGCGGCATCGACGGGGCTACCTGGATTTTTCAGAGTAACAAAGCCGGCCCTTCGCGCACGGAGTCGATCTGGTCGCCCGGGACCGACGACTTTCACGATTTCGCGCGCAACCTGCTCGCCCGTACGACGATCACGGCGGATGAGATTTACTAGTTTTGCGCGCGCACGCGATGAAAGCGAACGGTGTTGGTCTCGGCGCCCTTGCCGAGAGGTACGGCGGCCACGACGATGATGCGATCACCGGGCACGGCTAGATTCGCTTCCAGCAAATAGCGATCGGCGAGGGCAATTTGCGTTTCCATATCGGCGTGCTCTTCCATGGGGACGGGCACGACGCCGCGCAAGACGTTCAGGCGACGCAAAGTGGGTTCCTTGGCGCTGAGGGCCAGGATCATTTGTTCGGGATGCCATTTGGAAACCAGCAGGGCGGTGAGGCCGGAACCGGCAAGGGCCACGATGGCGCGGGCCTTGAGGCGACCGGCCGCGCTCACCGCGGCGCCGGCGGCTCCCGCGGCGAAAGAGACAATGTCCGGATCGAACTTGGGCACGCCCGCGAAAGTAATGCGACTTTCGGCTTCCCGGGCAATGCGTACCATGGCGTCCACCGCCGCCACCGGATGTTTACCGGCGGCCGTTTCCTCGGATAGCATGACCGCGTCGGCACCGTCGAGCACGGCATTGGCGATGTCGGAGACTTCGGCGCGGGTGGGGCGATTGTGGCGCGTCATGGAACCCAGCATCTGGGTGGCCACCACCGTCCACTTACCGCGCACGGCCGCGCGTTCCAGAATCTTTTTTTGCAGGAGCGGTACGCGTTCGAATTCCAGTTCCACCCCCAGGTCCCCCCGGGCGATCATCACGCCGTCGGAACACTCCAGGATTTCGTCCAGGTTTTGCATGGCCTCGGGCCGTTCCAGTTTGGCCATCACGGGAATGGTTCGGTCGGAACCGGACAAAATGGCGCGCGCCGCGTCCATGTCGGCTCGGGAACGAACGAAGGAAATCGCCACCATGTCCACGTCCGCCGAGGCGATGTAGGCCAGGTCCGCGCGATCCTTCTCGGTCAGGGTTTCCACGGACAGTTTCGTGCCGGGCAGGTTCATGCCCTTGTTTGAGAATAATTGCCCGCCGATGACGACGCCGCACTCCACGTCGTCACCGTTGATTTTTTCCACGCGCAATTCCATGGCGCCGTCCGCCAGCAGAATGCGTCCGCCCACTTCCACGTCCTTGGCCAGAAAAGCGTAGGAGGTGGACACGCGGGTTTCATCGCCTTCGTCCAGGACCGCGGTCGTGACGGTGAAGGTCTGGCCTTCGCGCAGAGTGATGCCGTCTCCCGGCAGGCGACCGATGCGAATCTTGGGCCCTTGAATGTCGGCTAGAATCGGGATGAAGGTATTCTCCAGGGCGGCGGCTTCCCGGGCTTTCTTCATCAGGGGCGATAGAGTTGCTCCCGTGCCGTGGGAAAAATTAATGCGAAAGCAATCCACGCCGGAACGGATCAGCGCGCGAATGGTATCCAGGTCGTCCGAGGACGGGCCCAGGGTGGCGATGACCTTGGTCTCGTTATAATTATGCAGTTCCGGTTTCATGGGGAAACCGTCTTAAAAGAATCCGAATACGGCCGAGGAACTGCAATTGGTATCACAGGTGGTCGTGCAGGCATCATAGTCCACTTGCTCGGAGGGCTGAATGGTGCCGTCTCCGCTGGTGTCGAAACTGGTCCCGCAGGCCGTGTAGCAATCCTTCAGGGGTTGATTGATACCGCTCTGGACGGCCGCCAGCCCCGTGGGGCAGTACAGGTTGAACAGAACCAGGTTCTCAACCGTCTCGTCCGGATCGTCTCCGCAGTGCATGGTCGTGAAGGCGACTCCCAGCATCAGGAGTACGAAGGCGATGGTGCCGCGCTGGAATTTTCTTCGTGTTTGCATGATGATTACCGGAACGGGGGGATTCGAGGCCACAATCCCGGGGCCGGTCCCGGGAGTAAATTGATATTCCTGAAGCTTTTCGGCGCCTGGTCCGCGAGCCCCGGCCCGGTCGGCAAAATCCCATTGACGGGCAGGGCCGGCCCGGAACCCTTATATGGCGCGCTTCCATGAACTCTTTTTCAGGACATTTTCAACGGGCATCTCGAATCCCGGCGGTCGCCGTGCTCCTGCTTGCGCTGGGCGCGTGCGTGTCCCCGCCGGATCGAGAATTCTACGTGAAGCGGCGGGTTTTTCTCCCCACGACCAATGCCAAACCGGCGGTTCAGTTCGTGAAAGAGCCGCGCCATTTGCTTCAGGCACCCAATGGTGCCGCGGCTCGCAATCGTCGGGCCATGGATCTGGCCCTGGCGGGCAAATGGACCGCCGCCGGACGCATCTGGGAGAGCCTGGCGCGTGGAGGCGATTGTCGGGTCCTGAATAACCTGGGCGTTGCCCGGGATATGCAGGGCATGAATCGCCTGGCCATGAACGATCTGGCTCGGGCCCATGCGCTCTGCGGCGATGATGATCGCATTCGCTGGAACTATCGCTCCGTGCTGGGAAGTCGCGCGCGCTCCGTGGCGCGCTATCGCATCCGCGACGACAATGGCGCTACCCAACCGCGTCCCACCATCGACTCGCGCTCCGAGGCCCGCAAAGCCGCCCGGGAAAAAGCGCGAAGAGAGCGCCTCGACCGTCTCCGGCGCCGGGAAGCGGCCCGTCGCGCCAAGGAACAGGAACGCAAGCGAGCCCGTGAAGCGGAAGCCCGCCGTCGCGCCGAGGCCGTGAAACGCGCCGCCGCTCGTCGTCGGGCGGAGGCCGAGCGCAAGCGTCTCGACGAAGAGCGGAAGCGGCAAGAGGCTGAACGGAAACGGCTTGAAGATGAGCGCAAACGCCGTGAAGCCGAGCGTAAGCGTCGCGAAGCAGAACGTAAACGTGAACCCAATACCTACTTCGATCCTTGAGCTTCTTGTTCAAGTCCTCTCCATCGCCACCATTTCCGCCTATTGATCGGATCCCACCCGGGTGGGCGCGGTGAAGAGGGAACACCTGGCCTGGACCGCGCCCATATCGGGTGGGTTTACATCGTAGCGCCGGCGGCCGGTGGCGGCGGAGGTCAGGGCGTAGCACGAAATTCTGAAAAAGTCAAGTATAAGACAATCGCCGGCCATTGAGTGCGGATCCAGCATACCCATTCGGAAAGATCCGCAACTTTCCAGGATGAAGAGCGGGCACAAAAAAACCCGGCCGCTCTCCGTGAGCTTCCGGGTTCTGGAAATCGCCGCGGGCCGATGGGCGCGCGGCAATGCTTGTCTGGATCAATCTTCCAGCAGATTGTTCAGGCTTTCAATCAATTGGTCCACGGGGACGCCGTAGCCCATGCACACCTGCTCGATGGTTTCCATTTCATTGATGGCGCAGTGGGAGCAACCGCCCAGGTGATAGCTGGAGAAAACCAGCCCCGCCTCGGGATGCACGGTCATTGCTTGTCCAACGGTCATTTCGGGATAAAATTTCGGTTTTTCCTGTACTTCAGCAGTTTGAGTAGTTTCAGACATTGTTTTCTCCGTATATTAGAGTAAATAAGAGCGAGCCAGCGGCCTCGTCCAGTAAAAAACGGCTCGCCCGGGGCGGGTGGGGCGCTCATCCCTGTACCATGAATATGGAGCAGGATGCCCACCCCCATCTCAAGGAGATTGTCGCTGGTTTTGAGAAGGCTGCGGGAGATTTTCAGATTCGTATTCAAGGGCGATTCGAATCTTCCCACTATTTATATAAGTATTTTCCGGACGGCTCGGATGAGCCCATCCACGGTCATTCCTGGCTGGTGGAGGTGTTTCTGGCGGCCGAGAACGGAGGCACGGGCTCGGATGGGATCGCCTATGATTTTTTATCGGCCCGAAAAAGACTCGATGAAATGGTCGATCGCTTGGAGCATGTGCTGATCAATAATTTGCCGGAATTCAAGAACGTAAACCCCACGGCGGAGAACCTGGCGCGCTGGTTCTATATGGGGCTGCGTGAAAAAGTCGAGCCCGAGGGGGCGCTGGTGCGGGAAATTCGGGTCCATGAAGGCCCGGACAACTATGCCATCTATCAACCGGCCGCGGGTAAATGAACTCTCCGCGGCGATTCGGGTCTAATAAGTAATAATATGCCGGCGTAAAGACGTCGGCCTGAACGGCCGAAAAGAACGAAGGC
>CAZGYS010000035.1:0-20780 GCA_964530305.1 uncultured Leptospiraceae bacterium | reverse complement strand
TGCACGCGCCGTTTCCGCCCCGGAACAGGTAGGTCGTGGGGTTACCGATGGCGGTACTATTGTCCCACCAGCAGTTACCCGCGGTAAAGCCCAGGTTGCCGCCGGTATCGCCGAAGGCATCGCATCCCGCGCCGTGCACTTCGAGGCCCACGGCGGCTACCTGCGGCGAAGTGTTCTCCGTCGTAAAACTTACGCCGAAGTCCGCCTGCAATGTATTCAAGGCCAGATCCCGCGCGGCGGTGGAAATCGTCAGCGCGTAATTGGTATTGCTGGAAAGTCCCGAGCCCAGAGGAGTGATTACCAGTTGAGTCGTGGAAGCCCAGAAGAAACTGGCCGAGGCCGTGGGGTTGAAGGAGATGGCGCCCGCGGTGGCCGCCTGATCCATCGCCTCGCTGAAGTTAATGATAATGGCGATGTTCACGCACACGTCCGTCGCGCTGCCGCCCGTGGTGGTGAGCACGGTATCGTCCGCGGTTCCGGTACAGGCGTCGGCCGAGGGCGGGTTGGTTTGCTCCACGGTAACATTGGTAATCGTAGGCGGAGTGCTGTCCAGGGTGCCGGCCACGAAACTGCCGCTGGCGGTGAACTCCAGGTTTTGAGCGCCCGCGTCCTGCGCCGTGGTTCCCACGGAAACGGTGTAGCGATTACCGAAAGTTAAGGCCGTATCCGGCGTGAAGGTTACCACGGTATCGCCGCTGCTCCAGGCGAAAGAACCGGTAACACTGGGACTGATGCTGAAGGCCGACTCCACGGATTGCCGACTCATGGCTTCGTTGAAGGTAAGGACGATGGGATTCACCGTGGGGTTGCCGGTGCAGCCGTTATTTACGGTGTTCGCCAGGATGTCCACGTTCGCGCCCGTGCCCGCGGCGCACGCGGCGGTAGTCCCGGTGGCCACTTGAATGGAGCTAACGGTAGGCAAGGTGCTCACGGTACTTCCGCCACCGCCCACGGAAAAGCTGGCGGTGTAGGCTTGCTCGATATCGCGCCCGTTGACGTCTTCGCAATCGCGGCTGAGCGAAAAGACCTGCGCGCCGGGAGAGAAGGGCGTCGACGGCGTGAAGCGCATGGAACGTCCGCCGGCCTCGAAGAAGCCCAGCACGGCCGGCTGAATACTGAACGCCGCGATGCATTTTTGAACGTCGATGTCCTGATTGAATAGAATGCTTACGGACGTGCTCCGGTCCACGCCGCCCTGGCCGGGAGCCGGATCAGAACCCACCACGGCCGGAGGGTTGTCTTCGCCGAAGACGGGATTCAACATGGAGAGTTGATCCTCGACTTTATTGCACGCGATCAGTCCCGTCAGTAAAAACAGGACCAGCGGCGCCGCCGGGAGTTTACCGTATCTTTTACTTGAGTTTGACATCGTCCAACAGGTATCCAGGTTTCTTTTTCTTATTCGTTCCGGGCTCGTTCTTTTTAAGAGCCGGCGTATCCGCGCGAGGAATCTTCGTCTGCTTGACGGGTCCTCCCAGGATGATTCGGGAGAGCAGGGAATTGCCCTTGCCGGGGCGATAGAGGAAGAGCGGCAGCGTGCCCGGGTCAAGGCCGGCCGCGAATTCCAATTCATAAGCCGATGTAATGTAGCGCGCGATTGCATCCGTGAGGTCCTCCTGTGCCCGGACCAATTCCGTTTCGGCGAGCACGATATCTTCTCTTTTTATTTCTCCGACTTTATAGCGCGTATTGATGATACGCAAACTCTCATATCTAAAATATACCCGTCCATTACCGATGCGAATGGACTCCCATGATTCGCGCAGGCCGTCGTAGGACTTGATGACCTCGATGGCCAGCTGATTGTACAACTGCCGGTGCTGCGTAAGTGCTTCGCCCAGGGCGACCTTGCTTTCCAGCACGCGTCGGTCATAACTCAAGTCGTCGAAGAACTGCAGCGACGTGGACGTGTTGCTCCTGGCGCTCGTGCGATCCCGCTCGACGCCGGTGCCGGCGTTGCTGGAGCTGGTCGTGCTGCCGATGGGAAACGTCAGCGAAAAGTTTACGCCCCAGCTTCGCTGGCGGATGGGAAATCTTTCGCCCTGGCGTCCCACGAAGGCGTTGACGCTGATGCGGGGAATCCAGGAGTCCACGGCCAGCTGCTTTTCTTTTTTAAGGCGATGAATATTCGTCAAAGAACGCTTAATCTCGGGGCGCAGAGCCCGAGCGCGATGCAACATGGATTTCACGTTTACGCGAGGCGGATTTAATACGAAATCGCGAAACAAATCCCCGGTGGGAACCAGATCCACCTCGAAGTCCAGGTTCAAGGCCAGCTTGAGGTCATGATTGGCCTGGCGATACTCATTGGCCGCCTGGCGCATGGCCAGTTCAATTTCGCGAACTCTTGATGCCACCGTGAGTACCTGCACTCGCGTTGCCAGTCCGACTTTTTCCTCCAGGCGCACCTGCTTTAACTGCAATCGCGCTCTCTCCAGGGACTTCTGGTTCAGGTCGATTTTACCCGATGCCGCCAGCACGCGAAGATAGGCCCGCTGGATATCCAGCCGCAGGCGATTCAAGAGGATCCGGATATCCGAACGCGCCAGAATGGCGTCGATTTTGGCCAGGTCGAGATCCAGATTTCGCCGTCCACCGTCGTAAAGAACCTGTTCGATGTTCAAGCGAATTTCATGGGACAGGACGTCGGCCGCGTCCTGATTAATGTCTCGCGTGCGACTATAAGAAACGCCCACGCTGGGAAGATATGCGCGCCAGCGTTCCGTAATCAATTCCTTGAGGGCCACCTTGCGATTGCGCGCGGCGATGAGCGCGAAGTTATTGGCGATGCCCACGCGAACGGCGGTTCCCAGATCCAGGCGCAGCTTCTTCCCGCGGTTGGGCCCGGCCCATAGCAAGGAGGGCAGCAACAGCATGAACAGCACGCACGCGGCTGGGCGGAAAGGCCTGATTTTCGCGAATGGATTTTGCATTTTAATATTTATACGGATTGCCCCGCCCTCCGTCTCAATTCTCCCAGGTAGCGAGTCCCTTTTTCGGACCACCAGGATCGTAACCAACCCTTGACGCGGGCCTGGTTTTCGCCGCGAAAGAGCCGGGTGGCCGTTTCAACGGCGAGGGGAGTCGTCAATATGGAAACCAGCGTGCCCGTGATCAGGCACAGCGCGATGCCTCGCAACAGTCCGCCGCCGCGTCCTAGAATGAACATCAAGGGCAAATACAACGCGATCATGATCAGGGCGGCCGCGGTGAAGGAGCGGATGAATTCGGTTTGCTCATCTCCGTCCTCATTCCGGCCGTCCACGAGAAAGATACACTGCATGGCCACGAGCGCGGAGAGAAGGATGAAACCGATCAGGATCGGCACGGACAAAGTCATGCGAAACACAAAGAGAACAAGTATGACGGCCGTAATCGGAATAGGTAGAGCCGGCAGCAGAATGAACGGACGCGTCAATGATTCGAAATAGGCCGCCAGCAACATGTAAATGAGAACGCTGGAGGCGGCCAGAATACGGATAAACTTTTTACGATTCTCGATTACTTTTTCCAGTTCGCGTCCGAATTCGATGCGATAGTTTTCCGGCAGGCGTTCCTTCTTCAGGACACGAAGGTTCTCCTTGATGGCGTCGAAATCGGAGGTCTTCAAACGCAGGGTAAACGAAAGCGTGCGTTTCTTATTTTTGCGGTAGATCTTCACCGGACTGGTGCCGGGTACCAGCCGCGATATTTCCGGGAGCGGAATTTGCCGGCCGTCCGCGCCCCGGGGCGTAAATTTGTTCAAGTCCCGCAGCGTACGGCGATACTTCTCGCGAAAACGAATGCGCACGTCGATTTCGCGGTTGCGCTCAATGAATTTCGTGGCCACGCCGCCCTGAATGGCCAGGCGAGTATACTGACCCGCGGTGGAAGCGCTGATACCGGCTTTTTCGGCCTTGAGCTTATCGATGAGAATTCGTAACTCCGGACGAGGCGATTTGTAGCGCAACAGGACGCCGGAAACGCCCGATAGGCCGCCCGCTTTCTTGGCCAGGGCGCGCGTAATACGATCGAGTTCGAGCAGTTTTTCTCCCTGAACATTGATGGTTACTTCGCGGAGAGTTTGCGCGTC
Source organism: uncultured Leptospiraceae bacterium (assembly GCA_964530305.1). Taxonomy (GTDB): domain Bacteria; phylum Spirochaetota; class Leptospiria; order Leptospirales; family Leptonemataceae; genus CAZGYS01. Next base: position 16,708 of record CAZGYS010000035.1, on the reverse strand, counting down.
GCTTTCCCGTGAGAAATGTACGAAGGCCGGCTTTTGATTCCCCGTGACTTTTTTGAGGGTTGCCAGCAGTTCGTCGGAAGCGCCGGCGCCTTCCTTTAACTTAACGATGAGCGATGCCTGACCCGGATCGACGCGGCTGGTGACTTCGCGCACTTCGCCCAGAGCGGATATCAGTTTTTCCACGGCGCGGGCCGTCTTATTGGTTTTCTTAAAGCTGGTTCCGGAGGGAAATTCAATTTGCGCGTTGATCTTGCCGCTCTCCAGGGGGTTGATGAACTCCTGCCGCAGAAATTGCAGGCAAATGAAACCCACCAGGGGAACTCCGAGAAAAATCAACGCGGTGGCGCGAGGACGAGCGCGGCAATATTCATTTAGGACCGTCATGGCGCGGGGGACGCGGGTCTTTATCGTTTCGCGCAGATGACCGGCAAGGAACTCCAGGCGCGGATGCATCCCCGAGCGTTGCGAAGGACCGATGAGAACGGGTAGAACCGTCAGGCAATACGCGACCGCGGCGGCCGTAGCGCTCAAGAGGGCCGCGGAAAGGCCTCCGTAAATAAGGCGCATGTCCTGGTCGGCGAAGACCAGCGGCGCGAATACCGCCGCGATGAGCAATGCCGTGGCAATGAGTTTACCCTGGATGGCCGCGGTTCCGGGAATTCGCCCCGTACGTCGAATGGCCAGTATGGTCAGAACCGCGAAGACCAGTGAGACGCCCGCGGACAAAATCAGACCGCTCAGGGTCATCAGATTGTACTCTTGATCGGCCAGGAAAAGAAAAAAGGAGCTGAATAGAAACGTGAACGGAACCACGGCCGTCAAAAGCAGACTGTCGCGGACCGAACCCAGCAAAAGATATAAAGCCAGCCCCGCCACGAGAAGCCCCGCCGCGGTTCCCAGGAATACATTGCGAAACGCGGCCCGCACGAGATCGGCCTGATCGTAGATTAGCCTGAACTTGATGTCGCCGCGTGTGTATTCGTCGAGACGTTCCTTTACTTCGGTGGAAAGCGATAAGAGGTTGGCCGTGCTCGTCTTGTGGATATAGAGACTCACGCGCTCCAGACCGCCGATGCGTGACGCGCTGTCCTGCTCTCGGTATCCGTAGGATACGTTCGCCACGTCACGAATGTGTACGCGACCGCCCGACTTACCCGTGGAAACGATCAAGGCGCGAATATCGTTTATTTCGCGAAAGCGTCCCTTGGTATACACGGAGAATTCGGAGCCCGCTTGTTTTACCTTCCCGGCGGCGGAATTGACATTGCGACTTTGCAGCGCGCCGAGCAGGTCGTTCAGGGAAAAACCGTGGGATTCCAGGCGATCCTTATCGGCGGAGACGACGACCTCGCGCTTGCGACCGCCGGCTACGAAGATCTCGCTGACGCCGGTGACTCCTTCCAATATTTTTTTAACTTCGCGCTCGGCGACTTCGCGTAACTCGGTGAGTTCCCGGGTCTTGCTCTCCATGGCCACGATCATGATCGGTTTTTGATCGGGATCGTATCTCAAAATGACCGGCTTTTGGACTTCCCGGGGAAAACCCGACGCCACCAGATCCGTTCTTTCGCGCACTTCCAGCGATTTAAGATCCACATCCGCTTCGCGCGCGAACTCGATATTGATGCGGGATTTACCTGCCTCGGATACGGAAAACAACCGAACGATGCCGCCCACCGTGGAGACCACGTCTTCCAGGGGACGCGTAATAATTTCTTCCATCTTGCGCGGGTCGATGCCCGAGTATTCCGTTTGTAGAGTTAAGCCTGGGAAGGCCGTGTTGGGCATGAGCGCCACGGGTACGCGAAACACGGAGATGGAGCCGAGCAGGAGCAGGCCGCCGGCGGCCATGAGGGTCGCCGTGGGTCGTTTCAGACAATACGCTGAAATACTCTTTATGTTCTTTTTTCTTTCCATCGTAAAACAAGGTAGAACAATACCGGGATAATAAAGAGTGAAAGAAATACGGACGTCAGCAGGCCGCTGATGACGGCGATGGCCATGGGCGATTGGAATTCGGTGCCTTCGCCCAATTCCAGGGCCACGGGAGCCAGACCCAGCAGGGTCGTGGAATTATTCATAATGATGGGACGCAGCACGATTTTGCCGCTTCCCATGATGGCTTCGCGCAGCCCGTGTCCTTCGCGGCGAAGGATCTCAACGTATTCGTGAAACAGAACGCTGTTGTCCACGACGATGCCGATGAGCAAAATCATCCCCGTGATGGAGTTTACGTTCAAGCTCTTGCCCGTAATGAGCAGGGCCGGAACAATGCCGATGATAATCAGCGGTACTGCGCCCATCATCATGAGCGGATAGAGCGTGGATTCAACCTGCGCCGAAAGCAGCATGTAAATCAGCACCGCGGCCAGGATAAAGGCGAACATCAGGTCCCGGAACGAGTTCTCGATGTCTTCTTTTTCGCCGCTGAACTTAAGCGCGTAGCCTTCCGGCAGCTTGAGGCGGGCGATGTAGTCCTCGATGCCGTCGAAAATTTCCTTGAGATTATCGCTGTCGGCGTCCGCCGTGATACGATTCACGCGCGAAGGCCCGGAACGAAGAACGGATGTAAAACCCGACTTCTCGCGAATATTCACTACCTGCGCTACGTGAATTTCCCGACCGTCGGGAGCCTTGAGGCGCATTGTGCGAATATTATCCAGGGAGTTCCGGTCGCGCTTGCGCAGGCGCAAGCGAATATCAATTTCCTCGTCGGCTACCCGCAGCTTCGTTACGACGCTGCCCTTGACCGCGGTCCGCAAAAAACGAGAGATGTAGTCATTGGTCATGTTGAAGCCCGACATGCGAATCTCATCAAAGTCTACGTGGAATTCGCGGGCACGCTCTTCCATGCTGGTGCGAATGTCCGTCACGCCGGGGATGCGTCCAATATCGGTTTTCAGGCGATTGCCGATGTCGGCTAGAGTGGACAGATCATCGCCGGTGAGATTCAGCGTTACCACGCCGCTTCCCGGGGAAATGAGCTTGGAAAGAACATCGCCGCTGTTTTCGAAGTTAACGCGAATATCGTCGCGGAGTTTGATCTTGCCCCGCATAAGATTGGAGACTTCCTTCGAGGACATCCCGCGATCCCGACGCAGAACCACGCGCACGGAAGCCCGGTGGGTACCCACATCGCCTCCCTGGCGCGTGAGAATTTGATCCTCATCGTAACCGGCCCGGGCCAGAACGTGGCGCACGCTGGCTTCCGAGCCCAGGCGCTTTTCCACGAGGGCAGAGATGTCCGCCGCCGATTTGAGCGTAGTTCCGCGCGGTGCCCGCAGGTTGATGGAGAATTCGCCCGTGTCCACCTTGGGAATGAATTCGCGCTTCAAGAAGGGGAACAAAAGCACGGCGCCGACGAAAAGTACTATAACCAGGCTGAACAGGAGTCGCGGTCGCTCCATGAAGAACAGCAGCCGGCGTTCATAACGTTTTTCAATGGCGTGTTCCGCGCGTTCGGCCGCGCGAGCCAGGGCCGTTTTCGAAAACGAACTGACGTGCCCCGCGGGCCTCAGCGAAGAGAGCATGGGTATCAGGGTGAGCGATACGATGAGACTGACGCTCAAGGAAAACGTGATGGTCGTTGCCATCTCGGCGAAGACCACTCCGACGATGCCCTTGAGAAAAATGATCGGTAGAAATACAATTATGGTCGTGAGTACCGCCGCGGTAATTGATCCGGATACCTCGCCCGCGCCCTTGAGCGCCGCTTCCCTGGGCGAAAGGCCTTCGCGAATGTGCCTTTCTATGGACGAAAGCACCACGTTCGCCGAATCAAAGAGCATGCCGATACCCAGCGCCAGGCCGCCCAGGGACATCATGTTCAAGCTGATCCCGCGCATGTGCATCAGCATGAAGGTGGTCAGAATGGAAATGGGGATCACCGTCAGCACGATGAACGGGCTGCGAAAGTTTCTGAGAATTAGAATTAAAGCCAGGAAGGCCAGGATGCTGCCGACGATCAGGGACTGAGAGATATTATTGATGGATTGCTTGATGAAGCGCGATTCGTCGTAAACGACCTTCAGTTCGACTTCGCGCGCGAAGCGCCCCTGGATTTCCTTGACGGCCGCGCGCACGTTCTCCGAGGTCTTGACCGTATTTTTTCCGGCTTCCTTGTAAAGTGAGACGATGACGCAATCGCGACCATTGTAGCGCGCAAGGCCGGTGCGTTCGCGATAGTCGTCGACCACGGTGGCGACGCTGCGCAGGCGAATGGGCGTTCCCTGCTTATTGCGTCCGATGACCGTGCGTTCGATATCGTTCAGCGTGCGATATTCGCCCAGGGTTCGAATGAGCACGTCCTTGCTGCCCGCCGTGATGTTCCCGGCCGGGACATTGATGTTGGCGGTATTGACGGCATCGCTGATTTCCTTGAGGGACAGGCCGTAACCGGCCAGCAACGTCTGGTCCACGTTGACCTGGACCTCTTTTTTGTAGCCGCCCGAAAACTGGGCCGCCGCGACACCGTCGATACGATCCAGATAGATTTTAACTTCGCTGGTCAGGAAGTGACGCAAGTCCTTCTTTTTGGAGAGGCCCTTCGCGAAGAAAACCAGCTCCATGAAGGGCGATTGATTGGGATCAAAACGGCTGACGATGGACTTGCTGGCGTCCTCGGGTAGTATACCTCGGATAAGGTCCGTCTTCTCTCGAACCTCCATGGCGGCGAAGTCGGTCTTGGTTCCCCAGGCGAACTGCAGGCGAATCAAGGACATGCCTTCCAGCGATTCAGACGTAATACGGCGAATGCCGCTGACCGTTCCGATGGATTCCGAAATTGGTTTGGTGATCAGGTTTTCGACTTCGCGGGGCGATGCGTTCGGATACGAAGTAATGACGGTGAGACGCGGGAATTCCAGATTCGGAAGCAGATTCACTTCCAGATCAAAAAATGAAATCAGTCCCATGAGCACCAGGCCCAGGTAGAACATGGCCGTGGTGATGGGGCGGTTTATCGCGAATCTTTGAACGGCCCGCATCGCTTCATTTTCCGGCCAGCGTCAGGGAAGCCCTGACCGTTAAACCATCCCTTAGTTGCGAAAACTTTTCCAGCGCGATGATGTCGCCGGATTTCAGGCCGCTCTTAACCTCGATGCGGTCGTCTCTTTGTTCGCCGACGCTGACCTGAACCTTGTAGACCTTGCTGTCCCGAATGACGAAGGCGAACGCCTTGCCGGCGTCGGACGGCAAAAGAGCCGTGGACGGTACCAGTACGGCCTTGCGGGGCTTGCCGGTGACGATGCGCCCGCGTAGAAACATACCCGGCTTCAGCTTCATGCCGGGGTTGGCCAGCAGCGCCTTGAGTTGTCCCGTATGGGTTTTGCCGTCCACGATGGGGCTGACGATATGAATGCGGGCGCGAAACTTTCTCTTGGGATACACGTCGACCGTGAACTCCAGGGGCATGCCGCGCTCGACGTCCTTGATTTCGGTTTCGCGTATGTTTACCACGGCGAAGACGCGGCTTATGTTGACGAGCACCATAATCGCCTCCGTGGGATTTACGGCGGCGCCTCCGCGCACTTCCTCGCCCACGCTGGAGTTGCGCGCGGCGACGATGCCTTGAATGGGCGAGCGAATGGAGGTTTCCTTCAAGAGCACGCGCGTGTTGTCCAGCGCCGCCTTCGCGGAGCGAATGCCGGAACGAGCCACGGCCAGTTCGGCTTTTTGAATGCGGGTGTTGATGTTGACCAGCAGACGATAACGGGCGGCGGAGCTTTTGGGTACCTTGTAACCCTTGGCGCGGATGTCCTTGTTGCGATAGCCTACGTAGGCGATTTCCAGATCGGTGTTCGCGCGCAGGTAACGGGCTTCGCGCGTGATCAGTTCCGTGCGAATGGTCTCGATTTCCTCGCGACTGATGCCGCCCGTATCGAAAACCTTTTTCTTGCGCTCATAGGTGATGCGCATCTTGTCCAGTCCGGCCTTGAGTTCCTTGACCGTGGTGACCTGCTTGCTGATTTCCTTGAGTTTGATCTCGATGGCACGACGCGCGTTTTCATAGCGTTCGCGAGCCAGACCGTACTGGGCATTGGCCGCGTCCAGGGCCGCCTTCTGGCGTTTCATTTCCAGTTGCAGGGGGAGGCGCTCCATCTGAACGAGAATCTGCCCTTTACGAATGATATCGCCTTCGCGCACGTAAAACTTTTCGATGCGTCCGGAGGTCTTGGAGGCGATATTGACTTTCTCGAAGAATTCCAGAGTGCCGGATGTTTTGATGGCGGGCTCCATCTTGCTGGTCTTGATGCTGAGTGATTTTACCGTAATGACATCGAGATTGATGTCGTCACTCTTGCCGACTTTGGGAAAGGGATTCTTATAGATATTCTTAACGTAAGGTTTGAAGGGCGCCTTCCAGTTTTCCGGCAGCAAACCGGAGTAGATTCCGTAAAAACCGGCGTACAGAACCAGAAGGATCGCGACCGGCAGGAGTGTAAATTTCCAGCGGCGAAAGATAAATCCGAGAACAGCGGCGAAGCCGTCGAATATTAGTCGGCCCAGATTACCCAGGACCTGGAGAATTTTGACCAGAAAGAGCTTCACCTTTTGACTATCGACCTGAGTAAACCCGTAATTCAAGGCCCGCGAAGAAATTCGTAATAATACGGAAAAACTCCGCGGTCCTATTCGCGACCATGCGATTAATACGCATGAGCACGACGCGGTTCTCAAAAATTTTTTTAATATTTAAAAACAACGAAGCAATCGCGCTTAACTTGAAGAGTATTCAAATTAAGCGCGTTTGTTCGCGCGGAGGGGAAGTGGGAAGCTAAATTACACCGACTATCAGCTGAACAGGGACAGCGGCAAAGTGATGAAACCACACAGGATCACGAAGAGTAGAAAATAGGCGGCGAACCAGGTAATACCCGCACGTCCGGTATTTTGTTCGTGGAAGATCCGGAAGCCCTTGATTGTGATCAATGCTTCCCAGATCAAAGCGCCCAGGAAAATAAGCAGGCTCAGGGCCACCCGGGGCCAGACCATGCTCACGTCGGTGGAGGCGGGCATCAGGATACCGACGATTCCCAGCAAAATGCCGCTCACGACCAGCGGAATCGCCCCCAGGAAGGTTACGGCGAAAGTAGAGCCGGTGGAGCCGGGATCACCCATCATGCGAATTATCAAGCGGCGACCCACTCCGGCCAGACCCAGAAAAGTAAGCCAGTACACGGGAAAAAGCAGCCTGTTCCAGGGGCGATGGGCGTCGCTGCTCATCATGGCCAGCCACTTCGCTCCCTTAACTGGTTGCTTTATCTGGCTTTGTGTGCTACCAACGGAGCCGGCCTCCATGAAGGAAAACCCGAAGAGCAGTAAGGTCCCGATCAAGAGCACCAGACCGATGGCCCAGAGGGCAGAGCCGGGCGAAATGCCGCCCTGGTCTTTCGCATTGGAAAAAAAACGGCCTGGACGAAAAAGAACCGCCGGAATATTTTTGAAGGCTTCAAGTATGTTCAGCATGGATGCCGTTTCTTTAGGAAGACGGATTTGATTTCAAACATTTTTTACGATTGGTATAACATTCAAAATTCCGGGCTTGTCAAAGGCGAAAGGCCCCGCGGGAGCAATGTATATGTCTCTTTATGTCTTATCAGGCGATAGTCCAACGAATAGCCGGATTGCGGAGACGCTGCGCAAGGAGACCGGCGCGGCCCCCGTCGTCTGCCGGGAAGGCGCGGAATTACTGGAGTTTCTGAAACTTCGCCGTGAGCAACCCGAGTCCAGTTTTTTGATCGTGGGCGACGACCTTCCGGACATGTCGCCCGCCGAACTCATCAGCGAAGCCCGCGAAAACGATGAGACCCTGCGCATCATTGCCCTGCTGGAGCGTGGTTCCGAGGACGCGTCGGAGCTGATTTCGGCTGATCTGGCGGACGATATCGTCTTTCGCCCCTTGAACGTGGACGAACTGATCTTTCGCGTGCGTGGACTTCGCAAAACCGAAATGCGTGAATCCCGTGTCAAGACCCTGGAAAGTGAAATCAACAAGATCATGACCGACAGCGAAGCCGCCGGTGCTCGGATGGATAGGGACCAGTTGACGGGGCTTTCCAATTCCCGACGGGCCGTGCGTTTCTTTCGCCGTGAGTGGAGGCGATGTCTGCGCTACGATTGGCCCCTGGCCGTCATTCTCGTGGACATCGATTTCATCGACGAGTATCGCATGATGAAGAGCATGGACAAGGGCGATAAACGCATCGTCCAGCTCGGTAAGCTTCTCAACGAGAGCGTCAAACGACCGGGTGACCTCTCATCGCGCCTGCGCGACGCTCGTTTTTCCATCATTCTTTCCGAGACCGACGAAGACGGCGCTCGCCACGTAGCCGAACGCCTGCTGCGTCGCGTGCGAAACCTGAAATCGCCCATGACGGGCCGATCCTCCGGCGAACACATGACCATCAGCATCGGCATTCGCCCCGCGCGCCCCATCGAATACTATCGCTCCAAGCGCCTGTCCGGTGACGCCCACCACGATTCCGTCTTCGAGGAATTCCTGGGCGACGCCGAACGCGCCCTCAAGGCCGCCCAATCGCGCGGCGGCGACATGGCCTTGAGCACGGTCGAAGCGGCGGTGGGGTAGGGCGATTGCCCGCGCGATAAGCCCGTGACCGCGGTTAGTTGTTGCGGCCCCAGTTGATCAAGTTGCCATGGAACCTGGAATCGTCCTTCGACAGAATCCATTTGCCGTCCAGGGCCTGGATATAGTTGTTGATCCAGGTATGATCTAAATCCTTTATCGGTGAAACCTTGATTTTATAATTTTCCTCGAAGCGTACGTTATTTCTGAATCGGCGCGCACGAAGTTTGTCGGAGGCCGTACTTCTTGGGAATGGCTGCACAACGAGCTTCGCCTCGCGTTGCTGGATCCGATCGTATCTCGAATCCGTGTCCGGACGACCATTAACAAGATCCCCGGATCCGTGAAAAGTCCCGGTCATATAATCCGGGTTGCTGCGAATGTCATACATGTGATTTACCATGTAAAGCGGCTTGATGGTGTGCGCGCCGCCCAGGGTGTACAGGTTCGCGTTCGTGCGATAGCCATCGGGGTGATCTTTGTCGCGTTCATGCCCCATGTAATCCAGCGCATGGGTTACGATCTGACCTCCCTGACTGTGAGCCACGATGGCTCCGCCTCGATCCAGGGCGCCGGATTGAATGATTTCCTTCCAGGTGTCGAAGGACTTTTCCGTCCCGCCCATGCCAATCATCTGTAGAAACAAACTTGAGGTCAGATTACCCGCGTCGCCCACGAAGCCGGAACCGCGACTCTGATTGAAAACCGTCATGGTGCCGCCGAAGTTGTCATTGGCTCGATCCTGATACGCCGTCTGGCGCACGGCGTCATTAAAATCCAGGGCCGTGATTCCGTTTGTGCCCACCCCGTTTTGCGTGAAAATAAGCCGGTCGCTGTTACCCCGGGAGCGCAGAAAAGCCTGAACCTCATCCTGCTTCACGACGGAGAGGCGGGCATCCCGATCACGAAAGATGGTATCGCCGTCGTCCAGACGGCGATTATTGATGAGGGTATAGTCGGTCCCCAGGAGATCGGATACGAAACCCGTACCATGTTGCTGGATAACATTGGTTTCGCCGTTGGCCAGCAGCTCAAAGCGCGAAGTTCGATCACCGATTCCCAGGAATTGATAGTCGTCGTCTCGCTGAAAGGCGAATACCGCTTCGCGATTACTCTTCGGTCCCTGAGTAGAAGTGTAGACGAGAGTCGGTCGAAAATTCTCCAGGCCGTATTCGTGGAGATTGAAACCCAACCAGGGGCGCCGCTTGAAATCCTCCATGAGCGCCGTAACTTTATTCTTCAGAATTTGATGCTCGTACTGGTCGCGCGCGAGATCGCCGGAGACGACTATACCCTGCTCATTAATCAGACCTTCGCGACGGAGGTTTTTGATTAGCTCTTGTAGTTTTGGATCATTTTCCTTGTCGGCCATTTGTTCGAGGGTAACTGCTTGGTACTGTTCGCGGAGATTGTTCTGGTGTACGCGTCGGTCCGTATTAAAGCCGTTTCCTCTAAATAGATTCAGGCTTCGATCCAGGACTTCGCGTCCCAGCCAGCGACTGCTGTCGGAAAGCATGCCGTCGCCGCCCAGGGGACTGTTGCGCCAGAGACTAAATTCTCGGAGGTCCCGATCTTTTTTATCCAACCAGTTGTGAATATCGTGCAACGTGCCGGTGCCTTCATGGAAACCAATCCCGCCGTTCACGCGCGCGGTTCTGCTCGAGTGGGAACCCAGATGCATTTCGTTCCGGCCTTCAAAACTGTAACCGCCGAACCCGGAGCCCGGTCCCTGTTGTTCGAAAGTAGTCGACTGACTCAAGTTCATGCCCCGGGAATTCACGCTGATGCCCTGGGAATTTCTTCGGTGGAACGTCCCGCCCTGACCGACGTGATCCGTATGGTGCGAAAACGAGCCGCCGACGCCGGCGCGGGTTAGATTCAACCCCCCCGTGAAATTGTCGCGCGTATAACTTAAGCCCCCGCTGAAACCGTTCGCCGTATCGTAACCCAGGTTCGCGCGGCCGGCTTTCACTCCCGCGGTAAAACCCCATCTATTTTCTCCGTATTCCGAATAACGCAAGCCGGCCGACAAACCGCCCATACCCATGACGCCCAGCGAAGCGCCGAAACCATTGTCGTAATCGTAGCTCAGGCCAATGTTCACGCCGAAGCGACTCGTAAAAGCCGACGCGGCACCCGACAGTCCGCCGAGGAGAGCGCCCTTCCACCCGCCGTCGACGGCGCCCTGGGCGGCGCCGATACCCGCCATGGTTCCGGCGTAAAGATAAGCCGCGGTGGTGGTGCCGCCGGTAAAAGCGCCGGAGACGACCGCGGCGATGGTGGCGAGCATGCGCGTGAAGATGGCGAAGCCGCTGGGGAAATTCGCCTCCTGGATCTGTTCGCGCCTGTCTTCTTGAAAGCGTTCCACGGCTTCGAAGGCCAGCTTGTCGTGTTCGCGCACCATGCCCGCGGCCGCTGCCAATCGTCCTCCGGCCTGTCCGCCCATGTAGTCCAGTTCCGAACCGAATTTTTGCGCCACCGCGCCCAGGTCCCAGCCCGAGAAGAGATCTCCGTATGGCTGAAGCGCCACGGAGGCGGGCGCCGTAAAGTTAAGGCGCTGTTCGATCATGGCCGCGTTGTAGTGGTCGGCTTTCTTGCCGGACTTGCCGCTATTGCGATTGGCGATGCCCGAATACGCGTCGCGCGTCGCCGTGATGTTGCCCCGTTCGTCCACTTGAACGCGCCAGGGCGTGAACGGCGGTCGAGGCAGCCCGTCCGCGGCCGGTGGTTGTTGCGCCTCAAGCATGCGCGTGACCTGGCGAATTTGTTGCAGGCGAAAGCGCTCCGCCGTTTCTTCCATGCCCCGCATGGCGGCCGCGTTGAGCATGCCCTTCGCGGCGACATCGAATGCGTCCACGAGACCGGCAATGCGATGCAGGTCCGGTCTGCCCACGCGAGCCTTGTTTAAAAATTCCAATTGCAGCGAGGGCAGGCTCTTGAAGGCCCCCTGGAGTTGATTGGCCACGTCGGTGACGCCGCCCGAACCGAAGCGTGCCTTGCGCGTGATTTCTTCCGCTCTTTTGGAAAAGAGCGTGTCGATGTCGACGGTCTTGCGCGCGCCGGTTGCGATTCCGGCGGACTTCCGGCTTTCGAATTCCTTACCGACTTTCTTCAGTTCATCATGGGCTGCATGGTATTTTCTTTTGCCCAGGCGATACTCTTCCTGCATATCGCCTCGAAAACGATCCCTGGCCCGGGTCAGATCCGTTCGCGCGATTGCGTAGGCGTCCTCGTAGTCTTTTTCCTTTTGAACGCGAGCCGCCTGCCACGCGGCATAGTCGGCGCGATAAGCGGCGTTCTGAGTTTCCCAGGCTTGCGCGGCCGGTTGCACGTCGGCCGTCCAGTGATTCAGGACGGATGCGATTTGACCCTCGTAGATGGTCCAGACGTCGGTATTATGAACCGCGTTGTCGTCGCGCCAGGAATAGTTAACGCGCAGCTCGATGCGATTTTCCTGCACCGTCCAGGTTCTGTCCGCGCGTTTTCCGAAAAGACCGAGAACAGCGCGTGAACCGCATTCCCGGCAAAAAGCGCGAAACTGATACCAGGCGTCGAACCCGGTGCCCGCTCCGTTCGATGCGCAGGTATGATGAGTATTCTCATGGGCGCCCGGCGCGGGACCGGAAGTGCCGCAGATATTCGCGCCGTCCAGTGAAGTTATGCGGCGGTTTTCGTAACCGGCGGGCAGGGCATTGACCAGCTCGGACCTGTGGCCTTGAGACCCTCGCAGCACGCGCCACAGCTTTCGCGTCGCCTCTACGCGATTGGGGTCGGTGGCCAGACCGCGAAAGTCAATGCACCCGGTTTGGCCCGGCGTCGAGCAGGTCGGTTCCCATGCATTGCCGAGATGCGTGGACTCGACGATCCCGTAGACCGGTTCGCGCTTAACGACTTTACCGAAGCGCGTTTCATTATAATGAGTTATGGCGACTCGGTTGAAAGAGTAAGCTCCCGTATCCGAATTCAAAACCAGGTGCGTGCCTTCCTCGGTAAGAGCCAACGGCTTTACGTTTCCACCGTCGATGGTCAGGTTACCGCAACCGGAGCCCGGCGCGCACCAGTGTTCCTTCGTGCCGTAAATGGGCATTCCCCGCACGGAGCCTTTTTGGTATTCATACTTCGTGTAATTGTACGCATCCCGACCCTGCACGATGGTGTAAGATTCGCTGCCGGCGGAACGACTGCGCCAGTATTCACGGCGATTGACGGCGTAATCGCGCATGCCCGAAAGGGTGCCGCGCATTTGTTCCACGGCCGCGGTTATGGGTTGGCCCTTATCCAGGGCGTCTTTCATGGCATCAATCTTCGCGCGTAGATCACGGCCGGCCGCGTTCAGCGGTCGCGAAGCGTCGCCCGGAGTGACGGGGCAGAGCGTTCGATCGCCTGAATCGCATGCCGCGTCCTCATGAAAGAGAGGATTGTCGGCCAGCATCTTTTCCAGTTCGCCCATGGTCTTGCGCAGACCGTCGCGAACGTTGTTTTCGTAGCGTTCATTCAGGGCGATGTTGTCGCGCCATTCCCGGTCCGTGTCGGCCAGGGTCGCCAGAAAATCGGTCCTGTCCTCGTCCAGCGCCGAGAGAGCGTGGGCATACTGGAAATCGCCGTTAGCCGCGCGCGTGCGCCAGTCCTTCTTCCAATCCAGCTCGCTCCGGGTCAGGCGATTGGTCGCGTTGTTTAAGATGTCGTCGCCGCCTGAAGCGTTCGAGTTGTTCAGGCGATTTTCCGTGGTCTGGTTTTCGCCGCGCGATACGCGGTCGGAGCTTTGCGTGCGCTCTTGTTGTTCGCGCAGCGTGGTGTTGGCAAGTCCGGCCAGAAACAGCATGCGTTCGCTTTGAATCGCCGCCTCGGCCGCGGCTTGCCAATCGGCGGCGGCGACGCGCTTTTGTTCGTTCAGGGCATTGCGCACGTAGGTTTCGTAATCGCCCCGCGTGTTGACCGTCGTTTGGCCCGCGCCCACTCCCGCGGTCGTGATTTCTTGAAAAGTGTCGTCGGTGACGGCGGCCATGGTCGCCGCGGTGAGAGTGTTTATGTTCGCGTCCACTCCCGCTTCCCAGGCGGCGTAGAGCGTTTGGGCCCGGCTCACGACCTGATCATACCAGACCGATTCCTGAGTGCGATTCGCCGCGTCGTCGAAGGTCCGCCGCAGGTCGTTACTTTGGAAAGCCGGCGTGTTCAGGGAGGGGACCGTCAGGGGCTGCGCGCCGACAAAATTCAAGGGCAGCAGCATGGCAAAGACGAACGCCTCCAGGGCCGTCCAGGTTATCAGGCGAAAGCCGATTCCGGGTGTGCGCTTGCGGGAAGAGTGATTGTGATTCATGGGTGGATCTCGATTTCGCTCCGAAGGCCGGCCGAAGTTCGGATGAAGTCCATGGGAGGCCGGGCCCGCGGAGGTTTGTTCCGGGATTGTTTTGGTTTATTATGCAACTTACGAGCCTGGACGACCCACTTTAACATAATCCAGGCGATGTAGTCCCACGAATGGCGCGTTATGTCGTATTAGATTGGAAAAATTAGCATCTGCCGCGTTTCGATGCATGCCCGCGGGCGAAAGTGAAAGTAGTTTCGCGGACTTTGCCTCGTATGCGTACTAAGTACGCAAAACGGATGCCCCATTCAAGTGCGCGCGCCATTGCGGCGCGGGATTAGGTTTAAGTTATGCACTTTTTTGGGGCGATGGGAAAGTAAGGTGCTCCGCATCGGCATTCGCCTCGCGCGCCCGATCGCGCGGCGGCGACATGGCCTTGAGCACGGTCGAGGTGGCGGTGGGGTAGAGCGATGCATGGGCGAAAACATATTAGGACTACTTGGTTTGTTTCGCTTGCTTTTCCTCAAAGAATACGACCCTCTCCCATACCTTGGGAGCAGATGATGGTCTACTAGTTCCATTTCCAAATGAACCTGATTTCGGATAGTAGAAGTCTACAAACTTGATTTTATCCTCCTCTTTGACTGCCAGGAAGGTATGGCTGCCGGAACGAATAAGCGCGATCTGGGCGTTTGATTTTTGAAAGGCCCCCCAACCGGTAGCTGCGATCTTGTGGTTTACTTTGCCCGTTCGGAGGCTTCTTCCATTGTAGTCTACGAATTCTTGCTGAGCCGTCGAGTATTTGTCGGCAATTTTGTCTACACCGCGAACAAATACGAATCCTTTATTGCTACGGTTCGCTTGAATGGTTCCGTCATTTGCGGAGTCTATCCAGAAGTCTTGAAAATCGCCTTGCACATTGGCTCCACTTTCCCGCAGGAAGGTATACAGTGAAATTGCGTAGCAAGACTGTCTCGCGGAATGAAACGTACTTTGATTGGCGAACTTTCTTCTAACGGAGGGGTCAGTAATTCGTTCAGGGTTCTTTTTGAGCCGACTAACTGCATCTTTCAGGTCTTGTTCAATATCGTCACCTTTTTGATTGAGTCGCTCGGCTTCCGCAACCAGCCGATCAAAACTTTCAACTGAACCATCATATACCGCCGGAGATTTGTTGCCGCCCTTGTTGTCTTCCCACCGGAAAATGTCCGGCAATATGCAACTGTCATTGTGAACAAGTATTTCCGCATTTGAAACGAAATACGTGTGTGCCCCTTCGACTTCGAAATTGTAGACGGTAGTTTGGGCATTGGAAATCTCTATCGCGGAAACTTTGTCCGTGTTCATTTTCGAGAGCGCATCGGTGGCCGGCGTTTCGTTCACATGTTTCATGGAGGAAGTCGTATCATTCACCCTCAGGTCTTTAGCTTGAACCCAGCCGCGACCCGCAATATAAAATGGATGATTCCAGGTTGTTTCAATTGTTGTGCCGCTTTGCAGAGTTATGCGATACACTTCGTTTGTCTGCCTTTGAAAAGTTTGCGCCACGCGATTGTATTCAATCTGATCTTCCTTCTCGTTCCAGCTTAACACGTAGTCTCCGACTTTAACGTCTTCAATGTTGCGATAACCATTTCGTGTCTTGATTAATGTTCCCGCCGTGAAACAAGTACGTTGGTAATAGTTTCCCTGGGCATCTACATAGCCGTATTTGTCCGACACCTTGCCGGTCAGGCCCTGCAGGTCATCCGACAAGTCATTCTTGATTCGTTCGAAAAAGCTCTCGGTTTCGCGCGAGCCCCCGACGCCGCGGTAGTCCTTCGCCTTCCCTTTCATGGCCAGTCCTTTCAGAAGAGTAGAAACTTCCTCGTCAGTCAAGCCACGCGGATCGATTCCCTGATCCATTAACGTGTCACGACGTACCTGCTTCATGAATGCCTCTTTCTTTCTCGCCGCCATCGCCCCGACGCGCCCCTGCAACTCACTCATGGAGCGAACAAGCGGCATGTCATTACCGACAATCTTGCTTACCGACGGGTCGTAAGAGTTCGTCGCGTTGAAGCCGCCGCGTTCGGAAATAGACAGAGTACCGCCGAGACCCTTCTCAAGGTAGTTGTTAACTGTTTTGCCTATAAGGCCGCCGGCATTGTTGCCGAACGCATTGGTTAACTGATTCTCCATGCGATCGCTGATGTTGCCGGCGTTGAGATTGCCGCTGACGCTTGCGCCCCAGCCGTTTTCGCCGTCGTAAGTTACGCCGACGTTGATGCCGGAGAGCGCGTCGTTGCCCGTCATGCCGCCAAGATTCGCGCTGATTCCCCCCGAGACTCCATCGCGCTCGTTGTAGTTTACGTTCAGGCCGCCGGCGCTGATGGATGCGCCGAGACCCGCGCCTTCGGAATACGTCAGCTTTTGTTTGCCCGCGGCTACGTAGGCACTCGCGCCTTCGCTTTCGCTATAGCCGAAGCCGCCGGAAAGAGCTCCGTCCGAGGTCGTCGCGCCGACGAAGGCGCCGAAGCCGCCGGACTTGCTCCAGTTAAGGCCGGCCGTGAGACCGATGGGCATCGTCGCGCTGCTCTGCACGCCCAGGCTGGCGCTCGTCATGCCTTCGCCTTCCTGGAAACTGGCGGTGACGCCCAGCGTGCCCGCGCCGTTTCCGATGCCCGCGCCGATGCTGCCGCCCCAGCCGTTTTCGTAATCGTAGCTTACCTGCGCGTTGACGCCCACGACCTGCGTAATTTGCAGAGCGGACGTGGCCAGACTCGCCGCCGCGCCGAGCGCGCCGCCGCCATAGTAACCCGTCGTGGCGGTGCCGGCGG
>CAZGYS010000034.1:0-20825 GCA_964530305.1 uncultured Leptospiraceae bacterium | reverse complement strand
TTTTGCATCGCCGATGTTTCCAATCACGGCGTGGGACCCGCCATCGTCATGACGCTCATGCGGGCGCAATTACGAGGCATCGTGCGTCGCGGCACGACCGCGCCCGCGGCGATTCTCGCGGAACTCAATGGACGTCTCCATGACGAAACGCCTTCGAATATTTTCGTGACCATTTGTCTGGGTAAGTACAATCGTAAGACCTTCGAACTGGAGTATTGTTCGGCCGGACATAACCGGGGTCTGTGGTATCATTACAAGGAAGAGAAGCTGGAGGAGCTGGCCCGGGGAGGCATGCCCCTGGGCGCCATGGAAAACGAGTTCTTCGAGCCCACTTTGAGTCCGAAAAAGATCAAACTCGCGCCCGGGGATCTTTTCTTTCAATACACGGACGGCGTCAACGAGGCGCGCAATGACGACGGCACTTTCTACGGCATCGAGCGATTGTACGGCCTGCTGACGAAGTTCGGTCGCAAGAAACCCGAGGTAATCTGCAAGGCCATCGCCCTGGACGTGGAGCGGGTTTCCGGCAAGGCCATCATGCGCGAAGGCCCCTCGGAACTGAACGACGACGTTGCCATGATTGCCTTTCGTCGCTTGAAGTAGGCGGGGCTGTACTGTACCGTTTTGCTTTTTCGTAACTGTACTGGCCCGGCCCCGAATTCCAGATTGACACCCGGACGGTTCCGCAAGGGCATGCTGTATGTCCGAGCAGCTCGAAACAATCGCCTATCACGCGGGCGAATACAAAAAACTGTCCGAGTGCAATGTCAATATTATGACCCATGCGCTCCAGTACGGGACCATGGTCTTCGGCGGGGTGCGCGGATATCATGATCCCGACGGCAATAATGTTTACGTCTTTCGTCTGGACGAGCACGTTCAGAGGCTGATGCGCAGCGCGCACATCATGCAGATGAAATCGCCTCTCTCCGGGGAGGAAATGAAGAACGTGATCCTGGAGCTGGTTCGTCGCAATGAATATCGGACGAACGTTTACTTTCGCCCCTTCGTCTTCAAGTCGGCCTTGCAGCTTTCGCCGCGTCTGCACGACGTCGCGGACGACTTCGCTTGCTATTCACTGCCCCTGAACGACTACCTGGATACAACCAACGGCCTGCGCACGGCCGTATCCAGTTGGCGGCGCATCGATGAAAACATCATTCCCACTCGCGCCAAGGTCGGCGGCGGTTACGCGAACTCCGCCCTGGCAAAGTCCGAGGCCGTGCAGAACGGATTCGATGAAGCCATTTTCCTGGATTCGCGCGGACTGGTCAGCGAAGGCAGCGCGGAAAATCTTTTCGTGGTTCGAGACGGCGTTTTGATCAGCCCCGGCCTTTCCTCGGCCGTGCTGGAAGGCATTACGCGTCGGAGCATCATCGAAATGGCCCGGGATCTGGGTATACCCGTCGTGGAAAGAGACGTGGCCCGCACGGAACTCTACATCGCGGACGAACTGTTCTTCAGCGGGACCGGCGCGCAGGTTGCCTGGATCAGCGAAGTCGATCGCCGGGTGGTGGGAGACGGCAACATTGGTCCCATCACCAAACAACTACAAACGCTCTTCCGCGAAATCGTCGTCGGCAAGAACGATAAGTATCGCTCCTGGTTGAGCGCGGCGTATTAAGTTCTCGTCCGGTGGTTACGAAAGTTACGCCGGACTGGGAGCGACCGTTGCGTCCTTGAAGCCTGAGATGTACTGAGTCAGGCCGTACCAATCCATCTTGCGTAGTTTCTCCGCGTTGGCGCCGGCAATATAGAATTTGAGTTTGCTCTTATGCACCAGCATCATGAATTCCATGATGGACGCGTAGCCCGTTGAATCGATGCGGCGACACGAGGAAAGATCCAGCACCACGTTGGATGGATATTCGCAGACCGCTACGAACATGCCCGCGCGAAACTCAGTCTGGGACAAGTGCGTGAGCTCGCCGTCGATGCGAACCCGCAGCACTTTTTCACCCTGGTCGTCCAGAACCTCCGGCTCGGCGCGGAAATCCCATTTCATGTCGTTCTCTTTCATGTAACTATCCGTATTTTGCCCCGCTCCGGCGTTGAAACGCATATGTTGAGGTCATGGGACGTCTTATCGGAGCCGAAAGGCCTCAATTGTTACAACAGTGTTAGCAAAGAGGATTTGCTCATTTTTCACGTGGGGCGTGGAAAAAGGGCTCAAATGGCCGCCGTGATGCGCTCAAGGGGCTCCAGGGCCGTCCGAGCGGCCCGAATATCGGGAGCAATGAGCAGGACGGAGAGCAGATCCTCGGCTTGCGAAGGATCCGTGGTGGGCAGGGCGCCGGACATGAGAAAGGGAGCCGGATTGTTTTCCAGTTGGAGCGGAAAGCGCCGTTTCAGGTCCCGGGCGCAGCTTTCGAAATCCTCATAACCCGCCCCTTCCAGATCCTTGCGATTCAGCAAGAACCAGATTCCCGTGCGGCCCGAGCGCACGCGGGCCGCTATACCCAGGGCGATGCGACCCATGGTAAAGCGGGGATTGATTTCGACCATGGGTCGGAGACGTGCTTCTCCATTCGGACCTTCATGAACGAACGCGTCGATGCCCGCCGGCCCGTGATAGCCGGCTTCGAGTAGTTCCCGTCCCGCGAAGGCGGCGGCGCGGCGAATTTCGCCCATGGCATTGCGCGTGAAGTTTTTTTCCTCCGGCGAAAGGTCGTCCATGAGATTGCCGATGACGGCGCCCAACCAGCGCCCGTGTTCATCGGTCAGCATCCGGGTCAGGCCCAGGACGCGCACCCGACCGGAGACTTCCACTTGAAACTGGGCCGATAGATCCAATCGCCTTGCGCGAAAAGGTTCCAGCAGCAAGCCGCCCTGTTCCCGGATCAGTTTTTTAAGGCGATTCGCCGTGCTCTCCGGTAGGCCGTCGGCGGACACATCCGGATCCAGGCGATACTTATCGCGTCCCGACGAACTGAAGAGCGATTTCGCCAGGGCGATTTGTTCGCGCTCCGCGAAATCCGCCAGGGCGGTCCGCAATTCTTGTTCGCTTTCCACCAGAACGCCCGCGTCGTCCCGATTTCCCAGCCCCGTCTCCGCGGTGAATTTCAACGCGACGCTTCGACCGAACTCCCGGGAAAAGACTCGGCGTAAGTGTTCGGGATAGGCGTCGGGGCCGGGCTGTTCGCGCAGGGTTCGACCTGTTTTGCCCACGACCCGATCCATCAACGGGCGGAATGTTCGCCATGCCAGGGGACTCCAACCCCAGGGGCGGATGTCGCCGAGTTTTCTCGCGCTCAGCTTCGCGAACTCGACCGGTGCTTCGCCCTGGTCCGACTTGGATGCTTTTCTGTATTCCAGAACGTTCGCCATGACGAATTCGGGGACCGGCATGCCGCACGCGCCCATGGCGTGCAGAAACTCGGAAGAAGGACGCTTACGAACAAGCACCACGTCTTCGCCGGCCGCGCAAAACATGGGCAGGGTTTCCAGGTCTCCGGCCAGGCGCGTGATGTTCGCGTTGAGTTTCGCGTCCGCGCCCCGGGCGATGTACTCCTCGCAGGCCGGATGAAAGGCGTACACCGCGGGCGGGCGGCCTCTTGAATGAGAGTACACCTTGAGTTCGCGAATGAATTCAGGGGACAGCCCGGCTTGCTCACGCGCCCGCGCGTTGAAGCCGATGCCCCGCGCTCGCGCCGGAGTCAGGTTGTCCGGAAGCAAGGCGCGGTAGGCATCCCAGTCACCGGGCGATGGGGACGCTGTCTTCGGGTCGCCGCCGTCGGGCTCACGCCATTCGTGGAACCAGTGCACGCCGTTTTTTACATGACCGATTTCTTCCTTGAGGACCAGTTCGAGTACCGCCGCGGTCTTTGCATCGCCCAGTTCCGCGAATGCGCGAGCATAGTGTTGCGCGTAGTCCAGGTTGGCCTGCTCGAAGGTCATGCTCATGCGCACGACGAAATCCAGCGGACTCCGGACGTGGGCAATGTGGGACCAGAAGAAGGCGTTCACGGGAGCGTCCCCGAAATCCATGCCCAGGACGTTCATGCGTTTACGATACAGACGCAGATGCTTTTGCTCCTCGCGGATGGTGCCCGTCAGCCCCCGGCGAAAGGTCTCCGGAGCATCCGGAAAGCGCAGTAAAACCAGCGCCATGAGCTCCAGGGCCAGCAGCTCGTGATTGGCGAAGTGATGCAACAGGAGGGCTCGGTCCGTTTCCGATTCCAGCTTGCGGAGATCCGACAGGGGTTTGTCCGGCCGGGAATGAACGGCGCCTCGTCGAAGCTGAGGCGGGCGACCCGGAAAGTCAGGAACTGAAACGGCCGTGCCGGGCTCGTTGTCGGTCAGCTCCGCGACGTCCAGCAGTTTGGCGTCCAGGGTCGTGCCGAACAGCAGCTCCCGAGCATATTCCTTGATTTCCATTTTGCGTGCAATCGCCTCAAGGGACATAATTCAAGGCGGGCTTTTTTCGGGGAAAGGGCGATTTTTCGATTGTAGAATCGCCTTCCGGAATCAGATTATTTTCCGTTCCCGTTTCTTAAAGAGTAAAACAAGGAACGGTTCGGAATCGTCAAAACTATTACGGCACTTTCCGAGGAGCTCGCACGCATGACCAGGCCTTCCATAAAAACGGCACTCGCCGCCCTTTTCATTTTTCCGACCATCGTCTCTCTGTCGGGGACCGCCCTGCATGGGCAGACCGCCGGCGCCCCCGACAAGAAAATTTCGGAGGAGCAGAGCTGGGCGCTGCTCAAGGAACACATTCTCAAGCAGAGTAATCGTTCATTCAAGCGAGTGATCAATGGTTATCCGTTTCGCAAGGTGGAGATGCCCCTTGAGCAAGCCATGCTCAAGCGCGTGGCCAATCGCCTGTCCCGAGCCGCGGGCCGGGGCGATTACGACAAACCCCTGGTCATCGCCCGCTGGGGCTTTCGCGATGTCGTCAATGCCATGTGTTTCCCGGGCGGTCAGATGGTTTATCTCACCGGCCTGTTCAAGGTGGCCAAAAAGCGCGCCGGGGAACTGGCGGCCGAGGACACGCCTCTCAACAAGAAGCTGGGTAAGGAAAAGGCCATTGCCCATCACTACGAGGGCCTGATTGCCGCCGTGGTGGGGCATGAGATGGGCCACTACGTGGGTCAGCACTTCTTTCGCCGTTATACTCTTTCCGCCAAAAATCTGAACAATACCAAAGTGCATCTGCCGCTGGAGCAAATTCGCTATGGCCAGGAGCATGAACTGGAGTCCGACGATTTCAGTCTGCAGGTCATGGCGCGCGCGGGGTATGATACGCGCTACGTCGTGGAAGTACTCAAGCTGCTCAAGAAGTCCACGGCTCGCGCCGCGCGAGGTAAAAACCCTTACTTGAACAGCCATCCCTCGGGGAACACGCGCATCGCCGCCGTGGCGAAAAAATCCCAGGGCAAGGAGTTCTATGATCGGCTGGCGCGATTGGAGCTGGCCTTCGCCTCCATTGAAACCGGTGCGGACCTGGAACACTCCGCGGGCACCATGGAATCCGAGGTTAAGCGTTTTCCCAATAACCCCTACCTGCTTACCGCCGCGGCGAAAGTGTACCACCGTTTGTGGGAGGCATCGTGCACCATCGACGACTTGCAATTCAAGCCGTCCATCTCCGCCATGAGCTTTCGCGATAACATGATTCAGGAGAAACCCCGTCTCTCCTCGGGCATGGGCGCCGGCCCCTCCATCCCGTGCGATGTAGAGAAATATAAGAAGGCCGTGAGCTACTATCGCCGCGCGCTCAAGCAGCAGGCCGACTTCATGACTCAGTCCAGTTTCGCGGCGTTGCTGGTTTACGACCCGGCGAAGCGCGCCGAAGCCGTCAAGCTCGGCGAAATCGCCCTTAAGAATCTGGGCAAGCACGGTCGCGTGAAACGCGTTTACGGTCTCAACAACATGGGCATCGTTTATTTTTTCACCGGCGATCATCACAGCGCGGAGCAATGTTTCGATCAAGCGGCCGGCTCCATTCGTAAATTCATCAAGCGTACCAAACGCTACGGCCGCGGGCGACACTCCTGGCACAAGCGTCAGCGGCTCATTATGGGCTTTTCAAAGCGTAACGTGGGTAAGTTGTTCGAAGCCTACTTTAACCTGGGCCAATTGTATTATCGCACGGGCCATACGGACGCGGCCAAACAGGTCTGGAATCAGTACCTGACCCATCTGGATTGGACCAGTGATTTCGCCAAACACGCGGCGCAACAAATCGGCAAGGATTTGAGCGCCTACAAGCCCAGCCCGCCGCCCAGCATCGCCGGCGTTAGTCCCGGTACTTCCATTCCCTTTCTGCTGCGAAAATGGGGTCGTCCCAGTTTTCAGCGGTCCGGCATGAATCGATCCATGTGGCGCTATGGTGAACGCGGCGTCACGGTCATGATGCAGATGGGCATCGTGCGCATGGTCCAGGTGCAGGGTAAGGGCGCGCCGCCTCTGTCAAACGGCGTCTACGTGGGTATGAGTCGCCAGGACGTGGAAAGTAAACTGGGCAAGGCTCGCCATGCCCGGGGCAGTCGCGTGTATTTTCCGAAGGAATACATGGTGGTAACCTTCGACTCAAAAAACATGGTGAGTCGCATTCTGATTCGCAAGTAGTCTTTGACTTCGCGGGCGATTCGATTTCCCCTGGGTGAAAAACACGGGGAACCGAATCGCCATGCAAATTACATCCTTTCATCCTCCTGCTCGAACCCTGATGGGTCCGGGTCCGTCTGATATACATCCCAGGGTTCTGGCCGCGCTTGCGCGACCGGTCATCGGCCATCTGGATCCGGAATTCATTCGCATGATGGATCAGACCAAGGAATTACTCAAGGCCGCGTTTCGCACGAAGAACGAAACTACATTGCCCATCTCGGCGCCCGGCTCGGCCGGCATGGAGTTTTGTTTCGCCAATCTCGTTGAGCCGGGAGACAAGGTTGTGGTTTGTCGCAACGGAGTCTTCGGTGAACGCATGCGCGAAAACGTTGAGCGCGCGGGCGGCACGGCCGTCATGATCGATGATGATTGGGGGCGTCCCGCGTCCCCCGATAAACTACGTGACGCCCTCAAGGAAAACTCGGACGCGAAGCTCGTCGCTTTCGTGCACGCCGAAACATCCACGGGTGTGGAGTCGGACGCGAAACAGCTGGCGGCTATTGCTCGGGAGCACGGCTGTCTCACCATCGTCGATACGGTGACTTCCCTGGGCGGCATTCGCCTGGAGGTCGACGAATGGGGCCTCGACGCGGTGTATTCGGGTACTCAGAAATGTCTTTCGTGTATTCCCGGCCTTTCGCCCGTAACGCTAAGCGCCGCCGCTCTTGAAAAAGCACGTTCGCGTACGTCGAAAGTCAAAAGCTGGTTTCTGGACGTGAATCTGTTGACGGGCTACTGGGGTGGGGACGCCAAAAGGTCTTATCATCACACGGCGCCGGTAAATCCGCTCTACGGCCTTCACGAAAGCCTGGTGCTTCTATTCGAAGAGGGCCTTGAAAACAGCTGGGCCCGTCATCGCCGTAATCATGAGAAGCTGCGGGCCGGTCTGGAAGCCATGGGTCTGTCGCTCAATGTGGAAGCGGCTCATCGCCTCCCGCAACTGAACTCCGTGAGTATTCCGGAGGGCGTGGATGAGGCAAAAGTCCGTTCGGCCTTGCTGGGAGACTACAACCTGGAAATCGGCGCCGGACTGGGGGCGCTGGCCGGTAAGGTCTGGCGCATCGGTTTGATGGGTTATGCCTCCAATGAAAAGAATGTAATGTTATGCTTGAGCGCGCTGGAGAGCGTGCTTAGCGAAATGGGCGCCCCGATAAAGAAGGGCGTTGCCTTGTCCGCGGCTCGAACGGCCGCGTGAAATTATACCGGGAGTTCCATTGAATATGAAATTAATTGAAATAAAATTAAATCGAAACCGGTTTACGATGAAGGTCGCTCTGGTCGGCGCATTGCTGATTGCATTCGCGGCGCAAGCCCGGGCGGACCAGCCGGCCGTTTCGGAAGCCGTCCTTGAGAAAATTCGCGCCGCGTCCGAGCGGCCCGTGAAGGCGGAGGACGTGGTGCTGGGTCTGCTCGACGCGGATAATGTTCAAGACGCGGCCGTGTTGCATGCACTGGACAAGAACAAGGCCTATCATCTGATCATTCTCAAGGGCGGAACCGACGGTTCTTTCCGGAAAGTCTTCGATAAGCCGGCGGCGCGTTGTCTGGACTGTCTGGGCATCAAGGGGCGCCCACCCGGTCTCAAGATCAGCAAGCGACGCGTCATCGTCGACGAAATGGGCGGGAGCCGCTGGGCCTGGTATCACAAGTATTACTATAAATTCACCGGAACCCAATTCGGTCTGACGCGCGTTGCTCCGCAAACATTCGATACCTTGACCGGGGACGTCGTCCGACGCGATATTTATTTGAACAGCGGCCTGGAACGGCGCGAAATTTCCTATGGCCGTCGCAGTGAATACAAGTCCATGCGTAAGCGTAAGTATCGCCTGAACGCGAACCACGTTGTTTCAAGCTCGGCCGATGGTGAAATCAAGCTGGACGGCCTGGCCGGGGAAGCGGCCTGGTCCCGTGCGAAGGCCGTGCGCGTTACGTCCGGTAGTTTGATCTATTACGGTCGGGGGTATCGCCGAGGCACTACGGATCTGTCATTCAATATCAAGAGCATCCAGGACGAGCGTTTCGTGTATTTCTTCCTGGATGTCCGCGACAGCCGTCGCTACTTCGGCAGAAGCGCTACCGTGGGCACGGATCACGTCGAGCTCTGGTTTTCGTCGGCTACCCCGGGCGATGATACGGTCATGATGAAACCGAAATTCGACGCGAAGAACACCATGCAAATCGGCCTGGTTCCCGTGCGCGGTTCGTCGCGGGTGATTGCTCGGCGATGGTATCCCACCAATCGACCGGCCATCGGAGTGGAGGCGCGTTATCGAAAGACGCGGCGCGGCTGGTCCATGGAGGTTCGCATGGAACGCAATCAAATCTTGCGCGGCGGTGCGTCCCTGGTAAACTTTACCGCGGCCGTCTCGGACGCCGACACCCGTCGCGCCGGACGCCGTAAGACGCTCATGGGTACGTCACGCCTGTCGCGTCGTGCTCCGGGTTTCCTGGGCGTGCTGGTCGTCGCCTCGATTATGAATCAGGGTTTTCTTACGGGGCTGAACGGAGACTGAAGTTAGGCGGGGGCTTGCCGGCCCCGTGAATCAGGGCCGGCGATGGGTTACGCAAGGTTTACCATTTGTTTTCCCAGTCCATGGCGGCCGTGGCGCGCATCAGTACCACGAAGGCGATGATTGCCGCGATGGTGATCAAAAAGCCCGTGTAGGCCGGAAAGAAGAAGGCGATGGAAAAAATCCACTGAAACATCGCCGCCGCGAAGGCCGTGCTCTGAATCAATAGCGCTCCTTTCTTGATCAAGAACGCGTAGTAGAGCATGATGCCCGTGGACAATACCAGCGAAAGGGCGATTCCCGGAATGATGTGCATGAAGCTGATCACGTAGGAACCGAATAGATAGAAGATAAAGAAACCCGTCATGAGAAACAGGTAGTGCATGGGATGCAATTGCATGCCCCGCGCCGTGGTCACGACCAGCAGCAGACCGGTGAAAAGTATCAAAGCCAGCGGTGAATAGAAAAACAAGCGCGAAGCTACTTTGCCGTAGTTACCTTCCACCTCGAAGCGAATGGCGATGTTCTGACCGGTGATGAGGTTGCTGCTCTTCCAGCCCAGTTTGGCTCCCGAATCGTCTCCCGCGCGACTGGTGGGCACCATGGCTCGATTGGGTATGGAATACTCGGCGAAATCCGTGGTCAGGTTTACGTTCAGGTTGCGAACCTCGCGGCGATTGCCGGACAAGGCATAGAGAAAGCGATCCGTGCCGTTGGCCTCATAGGATACGCGAATGCGTCGGGTTTCGCCGGGGCGTAGGCGACCGGCCCAGTCGATGCCGTCGGCCAGGTTGGTATCGCCCGTGTAGGGTTTGCCGTCCAATTCCACTTTCAGGTTTGTAATGTTTCCGGCGCCGTCGGGCAGGGGAAAATCGAAACGAAAGTTCGCGGTAGTCTTGCGGTAATTACGAATGGTGTAATCGCCTTGAAAACTCAAACGATAACCGGCGAACTTCAACAGGCCCTTCTTACGAATGCTGGACTTGAGATTCAAATCCAGGTTTTGAGACTCCATGCCCATGTTGCGCCACTCGGTCTTGTTGCGAGTCTGCACCGTGCCGGTTTTCTTGTTGGTGTATTCGTATCGCGTTTGTACGGGATACTTGAGCGTGGGCGGTTTCTGGCGAATGCTGCCGCCCCAGATCTGCTGCACGGCCTTGAGCCCGCGACTGTAGGTCGACGTATGACGGTCGTCGATCCGCAGGCCGATCACTATGGACGCCCCGCTGAATCCGATCACGAACGCGCCCACCAGGGCGTACTTCAGAATTTTAACTACGAAGTCCGGTCGCGCCTGAAACAGACGGACGGATATGAGAATCGCCGCGGCGGCCATGAGAGCCAGGCCCAGAAAGATGATGGCGGCACTGAGCGCTTGATACATCGAGACACCTCCGTGCTTTCACTTGAAAGCATTATTTAAGGGAAAAATAGCCGGCGGGCGTGAACCGATTATGAAGCCCGCGTGAAGTGGTGCAAAAAATCGCGCGTCATCCGGCCGCCCGCAAATGAGAAGCGCGCCGAACCCTGGCGAACCTCAGAGGTTCAGTTGCTCGCGATACCAGGGGATGGTCAGTTTCAGACCCTCTTCCAGGTTGACCCGGGTTTCATAGTTGATCTTTTCGCGGGCCACGCTCAGGTCGGGGCGTCGTCGCGTGGGGTCGTCCGCCGGCAATTCCAGATAGCGAATCTGAGATTTGGAACCCGTGAGTTTGATGACCAGCTCCGCCAGTTCCTTGATGGTGAATTCGCCCTCATTGCCCAGGTTCATGGGGCCGATGAATTCGTCCTGCTCCATGAAGTCGATGAAGCCTCGCACGAGATCACTCACATAACAGAACGAACGGGTCTGGGAACCGTCTCCGAAAACCGTGATATCCTCATTGCGCAGCGCCTGCACGATGAAGTTGGAGATGACGCGTCCGTCCTCCATGTCCATGCGCGGACCGTAGGTATTGAAGATGCGAATCACGCGGACTTCGATGTCGTGCTGGCGATGATAGTCGAAGCAGAGGGCTTCCGCCGCGCGCTTGCCTTCGTCGTAGCAGGAACGAATGCCGGTGATGTTCACGTTGCCGTGGTAGGTTTCGCGCTGGGGGTGTTCCGTGGGATCTCCGTAAACTTCCGAAGTGGAAGCCTGGAACATACGCGCGCGCGTTCGTTTGGCCAGACCCAGCATGTTGGACGTGCCCAGCACGGAGGTCTTCATGGTCTTGATGGGATTGTATTGATAGTGACGCGGGCTGGCGGGGCAGGCCAGATTGTAGATTTCGTCGACCTCGACCTTGAGAGGATCCACGATATCATGACGAATGATCTCGAAATTGGGATTGTCCACGAAGGGCAAAATATTACGACGCTTGCCGGTGAAGAAATTATCCAGGCACAGAACGTAGTAATCGCGCTTCAGTAGTTCGCCGCAGAGGTGAGAACCGATGAAACCGGCGCCGCCCGTGACGAGGACCGTGCGCTCATCGGCCCCCGGCGATTTTTTCCGGCTGTTGTCGTTCGAAGTCATAAGCTCTCCGGCCCGCGGCTAAGGTCTCGGGCGCGGCCAACATAACCGGGGCACATGGTCGGACTGTCAAAGAGTATTTCAGGGGCCGGTATCCAGCTTCGGGGTAAGCAAAGGCGATTGGCCGGGCGGCGGAGTACCCGGTCCGTTCATGGGAGCGCCGGTGGACGCACCAGGCGCGCCTGGCGCTCCTCCCCCCTCGCCCAGTTCCGCCCGCAGAGCCAGCAGCTCCTCGGGCAGGGGCTGACCGTCCGGACCAAGACCGCGATTCAGAAACCACTCCTGTACCTGAGGCGTCAGTTCGCCGGGGAATTCCTCGGGGATATCCGACGCGGGTTCGGCTTCCGGCGGCGGGGGCGGCGACGGACGACGCATGAAGACCGGACGCAGGAACAAGGCAATACAGGCGACTACCGCGATGCACCAGATCACGCTGATGGTATAGGCGACAATAGTCGAATCCGGACTCGATTTGAGAATGCCTTGCTTGCTCAAGTAAGTAGCCAGGATACCCGCGTCCGTGGTGCGCACGTCGCGCGTGAAGTCGAACATATCGTAAAAGCAGTACCAGACGAAAATCGTTCCCATCAAAATGAGCGCGAATCGCGCCAGCCGACGACTGAAGGCGAAAGGCATCAAGACGATGGACCAACCCACGCCGGTATAGAAGGCCAGCTTGCCCACGTCCGTGAACAGAAAGCTCATGTAAAGAAGCAGTCCCGCGAAAGTTAAGAGCGTAAGTCGTTCGAAACTTGCCTGCAGACCGCGGTTCAAAAGCAATGCGCCGGTGATTGCCGAGCCGATGTAGCCCGCGGAGACCGTGAAGAGAAAACCGGTCTTGCTGTTGAGATGGGAAACCATGGTTTCGCCTGATTCGCCGGCATGGAGAATGATCTTGTCCAGTACGGCGCCGCTGACCATGGCTGCCAGCCCGTGCCACATCTCGTGAATGAGGACAAGGAGCAGCTTCAGGGGTTTCAGGATCCCCGTATCCCAGAACAGGGTCGCGAACAAGCCGATGCCCGCCATGATCCAGATCCTGGAAGTACCCACGTTATGAATATCGGTTTGGGTTGGTGCCGAGATCAAGGCAGGGGTTGATTTTTCTTGCTAATTGAACCGGGCTTGATTGTTATTCAAGCATGACCTTCCTGATGTCATACTACGGGATCGGCTGGTACATCAGCGCCCTGATCGGGCTTTTGATTATGGTGTACATCGCCCTGCTCAAGAACAAGGTGCCTCTCTATCGCATCCTGAACCTTTCCCTGTTTCTAATCGTGCCGACCTTCGTTCTGCCCTTCAATCTGGCCTATGTTTTTGATGATCCCCGGATTGCCTACGCGAGTTTCGCGCTGGGTTTCCTGCCCATGGCGCCCGTCGTCTTCATGCATTTCGTGTACAAGTATCCGCGCAACCTGCACCCCGGGGAAAGTCGTCTTGCTGGTTATGTCGCCTGGACTCTTTTTATTGCGTGGTCGGTGTACTACGTGTCGGCCCTGTGGAACTCCCCGCCGGTCCGGCGCGTGGACCTGGAACTGTGGGTGCCCGCGGCTCTCACGGCACGGCGACTGTTGATCCTCTTCGGCTTCATGCTGGGCCTCATGGTCTGGGCGATTTCGCTGGCTCTCCGTAAGGCGATTCTCATGAACCGGGAAACGGATCCTCGGACGACCTTCCTTCGCTCATGGTGGAATCCGGTCAGCGAGGAAGCGCGCGCGTTGCGCAACATGGCCGCCGCCTTCCTGCTGGTGATCTTCTCCATCGTAGGCTATATATTCGCCGTGGCCGATTTCTTCCCGGCGGGTTATCGCGTGCTGTTGACGGCGCTACTGCCCATGGTTTCGGCCATCTCGTTCGCGCAACTCTACATGGTGAGCATCCCGGAGCGCATCAGCTATCGCGCGAAGCTGCTGGGCATGAGCGTGCTGTTGATGCTCTTTTTTCTGAGCCTGGGCGCCGTATGGATCTTCCGGTCCGAGGAAAAGTTGTACGTGGAAAGCCGGCGTCATGGGACGGAGCTTCTGGCTCTGCGCATGAAGGCCGGAAGTGAGCCGCGGCCGGGGAAGGATATGCGCTACGTGGCCCGCCGCGAAGCCAACGGTTTTCGCGTCCTGGCCGCGGCGAAGGACACGCGCTTGCCCGCCGTGCTCCCGCTTCGGGAGGGCATTGCCCGGGGACGACGAGCCTATACGCCCGAGGGCGCCCGGTTGTACAGAGCCTTGCCGGATGGTCGGCTCTTTGTGATCTTCCGTCAAGCTCGCGAAGAGGGAATGCTGGAAGTCGGCTTTGACTACACGGCCTTTCGCGCGCACATGCACGTCGCCGTCACGCGTACGCTCATTGCCGTTGCGTGCGCCGTGCTTATGCTTTTGATCGTGTTTCCATTTATGTTGCGCGCCGGTCTGACGGCGCCGTTGGAAAGACTGCTCACGGCCGTGCGTAAAATTTCCGGTGGGGACTACTCCATTCATCTTCCCGTGCGCGGTCGGGACACCATCGGCGAGCTTTCCACGGCCTTCAATCATATGTCCGGAGTCATCCGCGAGAACACCGCGGAACTGGAGAATCAAGTCCGCGAAAGAACCGCGGGCCTCGAGGTTTCCAATCGCAAGCTGGCCGAAATGGATCGCCTCAAGACGAACTTTTTTACGAACCTTTCCCATGAAATTCGCACGCCCTTGACGTTGCTCTTGGCGCCCCTGGAAAGCGTCATGGGGGAACGAGACGGCCGGCTGGAGCGAGAGTCCGTCGCGGGGATGCATCGCAATGCGTTGCGCTTGCTGAACCTGGTGAACAATCTGCTGAACCTTTCGCGCCTGGATGCTCGCGGCGATGAGTTGCGCCTCCTGTCCGGAGACATCGCGGCCTATGTTCGGGAGCTTGCCGGCGGTTTCGAGGCCGTCGCGGCCGCCCGGGGTTTGTACCTGCGCGTGGACGCGGAACCGGAAAGAATCATCGCCCGCTTCGACGCGGCCCGGGTTGAGACGATTCTACTGAATCTGCTCAGCAATGCCGTTAAGTTTACGAAACGGGGCGGCGTCCATGCGCGCGTTCGGCGGCGCGGGGATAAGGTGGAAATCGCCGTGGAGGATACCGGTCCGGGTATTCCCGAGTCCGCCCGGGAACTGATTTTCGATCGTTATGGTCGTTTCGAAGGCGATTCGCGTTACTACGGCGGCAACCCGTCCGGCAGCGGTATCGGCCTGGCCCTGGCCGGAGAGCTGGCGCGCTCCCATGGGGGACGCATTCGCCTGGATTCGGAACCGGGGCGGGGTTCCACTTTCATACTGGAGTTGCCCGGCATCGCCCCGGACGAAGAGAAGCCGAACTCCGAGGCGTCGAATTTAGATACACCCGGTGGTTCCTCGGAAAGTCGGGAGCTGGTTCTCACTCAATTGGAAGTGGAAGCCGCGGCGATGGTCGAATCCCGGGAGCCGGCCAGCACGTCGGGAGACGGTCCTCTGGTCCTGGTGGTGGAAGATCACGGGGACATGCGTTCCTATCTGTCGAGCCTGTTGAGAGAAGAGTACCGGGTCGTGACCGCGTCCAATGGGCGCGAAGGCCTGGCCCTGGCAGCGCGCGAAACTCCCGCGCTCATCGTTTCCGATGTTATGATGCCGGACATGAACGGACTGGAACTGCTGGCGGCCTTGCGCGAAGACGAACGTTCGCGGCTCGTTCCCTTTGTCCTGCTCTCGGCGAAAGCCGCGGTGGCCGACCGACTGGCGGGTCTGGATCTGGAAGCCGACGACTACATTACAAAACCTTTTCACCCCGAGGAGTTTCTGCTTCGCGTTCGCAATCTCATGAATCGCACGGGACTGCTGGACGGACTCATTGAAAAAAATCGCCTGGAGATCTACGACGATTTGCATGATCACCTGGGCGCGCGTTTGACGGACCTGGCCATTCTTACGGACAAGCTGCTGGCGCGAACGCGAGCGGGCAATGCCTCGCCCGCCGAGCACGCCGTCCTGCTCAACAGTCTGGAAGAGAACATCGCCCTGATTCGTTCCGGTTTTAAAAGCTGGCTGCTGGAGGTGGAGGACCTACGGCTGCTTCGCGACGACTTCCTGGACGGATTGCAGTTGAGCTTGATTCGGCGCTACTCGGGTTCGGAGCGTCTGATTCGATTTCACGCGACGGACGAAGTCCGAGATCTGCTGGCCTTGCCCGAATTGGACTCCGTGAAGAGCATTCTCTTCGCGGCCGCCCGAGAGATTACCACCAATGACTTAAAATACGGCGAGGGCGCCGCGGAATGGACGTTGACGAGCGAGGGCGACCTTGTCTCATTGCAAGTAGAGTCCCGGTCCCACTATGGAGCCGACGCGACCGCCGGCATGGGCATGGCGGGAATTCGCCGTCGGGTGGAGGAACCGGGCGGACGTTTGCGGGAGACGCTCGAAAACGGGAGCTATCGCCTGCTCATTGAGTTGCCCCTGAATCGCCATGAACATGAAAATACCCTGGTTTAGGTATTGCGTACGGCTCCGCGAGAGGGCAGGATACGCCGTATGAAGGAGAGCGAACATCGCATCGGCCTGGTGGAGAACGAGGCCGTCTTCCGCGACTATTTCATGGAGTCCATGAACGGTCGTTTTTCCGCGGAGCAGGTTCAAATCTGGAACTCGGCGGAGGCCTTCATCAACGACGACGGCTGGCCCGGTCCTTCGTCATCGCCCCGGATCGGCGAAGGTCTGGATGTGCTCTTCATCGACATAAACCTGCCGCACATGAACGGCATCGATCTGGCGCGGCGTTTGAGCGATGCCGAAGCGCCGCCCCGTATGATTATGCTGACGTCCCTGTATTCGGACGAAGTCGTATTCAAGGCGCTGCAGGCCGGCGCCGTCGGTTATGTATTGAAATCCGAACTTCCCGACCTGGGCGAAGTCGTCGAGCAGACCCTTGCCGGCGGCTCCATCATCACGCCCACAATCGCCTTTCGCGTGCTTTCGAGTTTTCGTAAGCCGAGCAGCCCCGACGCGCCGGTACTTACCGAGCGCGAACGGCAGATCCTGGAACAAATCTGCAGCGGTATGTCCACCCGGGCCGCGGCCGAACTGCTGGGCATCACGGTCATGACCCTGCGCACGCACATTCGCAATATCTATCGTAAACTAAACGTCTCCAGCAAGATCGAACTCATGCGCAAGGCTACGCGCATGGGCCTCATCTAACCCATTATACCTCAGCTGAGGTATGGACCCGAACCTCGACCCGCGGTAAACTTCCGTGAGAGTCATGGTCGTTGTACGTGTAAAAAAAGTTATGCCGCTGATGGTGCTGGGTGGTCTCCTGATCGCGGGCCCCGCCTACGGCGATGTCATCTACTTCAAAAGTGGACGCGTAGTCGAGGGGCGCATTCTAAATCAAGATCGGGTTTCGCTGGTCATCCGTACGTCCCGGGGGCGAAGCGTGGTGCGCAAGAGCGCGGTGCGTCGGATTCGCTACGGTTCCCTGACGCCTGCCGAAAGTCGCCGGATGGAGCGGGAGAAAGCCCGGGCGACCGCGCGCCGTCGACGCGAACTGGAACGTCAACGGGAGCGAGAACGCAGGCGACGCGCCGAACAAAGAGCTCGCGCCGACCGCGAAATCGCCCGGACGCGAGGAAAAACCGGGACCCCGAATACGCTTGGAACCGGAGCTTCGCGTACCGATTGGCGGGCGCTGGGAATGTCGGCCGTCCTGCCCGGTTGGGGCCAATACGAACGCGGCCGTTCCCTGCAAGCCGGTCTCTACGCGGGTGGGGTGCTCATGAGCGGGCTGTTGGCCTGGAACGCCTACGGTGAATTTCGCTCAGCCCGCGAAGCCTACACGAACCTCGAAGCGCCCGGACTTCTGGCCAACAGTCTCGTGGCCGATGATCCGCTCCTGGCGCTGGCGTATCAAATTCCTTTCGACGCCGCTCGCCGTGAGAGTCTGCGAGCCCATGCGCGCTTTCGCGCGGCCGGTCTGGTTATGATGGGGGTCTATCTCTGGAACCTGAGTGAGTATTTTCTGCGGTCCGGCGACGGGCGGCCCCTGTCCCTGCACGGTGCTCGCGGTGAAGGCATGAGCTTTCAAATACAAGGCGATTCCATTGCCCGCGGCAATGAGCGGTTCCGGGTCCGTGGTGGAGGCGTGAATTTATCATGGCGATTCAGTTTCTAAACTCATGGCTCGGCCGCCTGCTCACGTTCATGAGCTGCCTGGCGATTTTCGCCTGCGCGCCGCCGAGCTTCAATAGTTTCGCCGACCGCAACAGTCTGGAGTTCGGCGTGGTCAACAATCTGCTCTTGTCCGGCTCCGCGAGTGCGGCCGGAACCCCTGGTTTAAGTACTTCCCTTTCAAGTTTGAGTATGCGTGAGGGCGCCGCGGGCTCTTATGATTTAACTCTCTCCGCCGCGCCCGCCAATGTCGTTGAAGTGGATATCAGTTTCGATGCAAGCCAGGTAATGGTGGCCGGTTCATCCGTTTCTCCGGCCCGGGTGTCCCTGGATTCCGCCGCCGCTCTTCAAATCAGCGTCGTGCCGGTGGACGATTCAACGACGAGCGGTACTCGTTCCACGACCATCAGTCACGTGGTCGTCGGCGGAGTGACGAACAATCCCGACGATGTTACTTTGACCATTCAGGACAATGAGCTGCGGATCTACGCGACGGCGGGCACCTGGACCGGGTTGGGAGTCGGCGGGATTACCGGTGCCGACCTCAAGTGCAACGGTAGCGACGTCAATAAGCCGGCCGGCGCGGTCACCTGGAAGGCGCTGCTTACGGACGGCACGAATCGGGTTGCCTGCACGACGGCTTTTTGCGTCGGCGGCGAAAGCGAGAACACGGACTGGGTAATGTATTCCAATGTCGAATATCGCCGCGGGGACGGCACGACGGTCATCGCCGTGACGCAGGCCGGCGGCATCTGGACCTTCAACGCCTCGGCCGGAGTAACGGCGGCCTTGATTACGCCCTGGACCGGCTTTTTGAACGACTGGCGGTCGGAGGCATCGCCCTGCGCGAACTGGATGGGCACGGGCGGGAACGCGAACATCGGCAATTCGCAGGTCAACACGAACTTGATGATTAACGCGGGCGGGACCGCCTGCAGCGGCGCGCGGGCACTGTACTGCGCCGAACAGTAAGAATTCCATTGACGGAGCCGGGCCGTTTGCTTTCCTTCCTGGAATGTCCTGGTTTTCGCGTACTATCCTGCAGGCCACGCTGGCTTTCCTGCCGGTTCTGATCTACCTGGGGACGCGGATTACATTCGCGTTGAACCGTCGTTTCGGCACGCGCAAGGTCGTAACCGCGGCCGTTCTCATTGTCCTGGCGCTCGTAGTCCTGGGTTATCCCGTTGCCATTTGGCTGGGACATGAGATGGGTTGGCGCGCGTTCGTCCATGGGCTGCATCGCGGAAACTCCGCTACGGACCCCTGGCTGGTGATACCTTTCTGGCTGGGGCTGGCTTTCTCCCTGCAGGCCCTGCCCTGGTTCTTAATTACTGATTTGACGGCTTTCGCCGCGAAGGGCGTAAATCGCCTGCGCAAGGGAGACTGGCCCGTTGCGCTCTGGGCGGATCGAATCATCCTGGGACTCTCGGCTTTTCTTATTCTCTATGTTCCCGTGCGTGCCTACCTGGATACGACCACGGTCAGCGTGGATCACAGACGCGTTGAACTAAAAGGTCTGCACAAGGACTTGAAGGGCTTTCGCATCGTTCACGTCAGCGATATCCAGGCGGATCCCCGCACGCGCGAAGATCGCCTGCGGCGATACATGGAGCAAGTGAACGAGCTGCGTCCGGATATCGTGGTGTTCACGGGCGATTTGATCACCAGCGGGAGGCGTCACATTAAGCTGGGCGCGCGAATGCTGGGGCTGGCGAAGACTCGTCGGGGCACGTTCGCGGTTCTGGGAGATCACGATTACTGGTCCGGACCTAATCTGGTGGCTCGCTCCCTGCGTGCTCGGGGTGTGCGCGTGGTTCGGGACGGCAACGCGTATCTGACCGTCGGTCGCGCCCGCGTCGGGCTTTCCCTGCTGACCTCGACCTATCCCCGCAGTCCCAGCCGGACCACCCTGCGGCGTTTGGCCCGGGGAGTGGCCGGACGCGATTTGCGTGTCATGGTCGGTCATCAACCAATACCCTACCTGGCCGAGTTCGCGGACAATAATAACTATCAATTGTTCCTGGCGGGGCATACCCACGGCGGTCAGGTGGGTTTCTATTTGCCGGGTTTGTTTCTTTCCGCGTCCAATGTGGAAACGCCTTTCGTAAGCGGGATGTATCCGCTCAAGAAGACCCTGGTCTACGTAAATAACGGTCTGGGTATGACTCTGGCGCCGCTTCGCTTTCAGGCGCCGGCTACCGTAACGCTGTTGGAATTGCTGCCCGGTCAATAAGCTTTGAGCCGCGGGCGATGAGTCGGCGCGGCGTTCTCTAACCGATCTCCGCGATCATTTTTTCCAGCGCCAGGTTCGCCAGGCGCCCCCATTTTCTTTTGTCCTTCGCGGGTATAATGAACCAGGCCTTCATGGGCGGCTTATTCTTGAACGGCGAAAGGTAAGAAAAGTCGCTGATGCCGGCCCCGGGAGCGTCGAAGTCCTTTCCCAGGCGAAAGACCATACGATCATCATAGTAGAAGGCGAACACCTTGTTTTTGTAGCGAATGCCCGGATGGGACATCATGGCGCCCGGGGATACCGAGCTTCGACTTCGAGCCAGGTCCTCCGCCAGTTTGTTAAAGTATTTCTCGTTGGGATCGGCCTTTGCCGGGGAAGTCTTTGGGGATGATTTCCCCGTTGTCTTGCCGGAAGTTTTTTTCGAGGCTTTGCCGGCGACTTTCTTCGAAGTCTTCTTCGCGGCGACTTTTTTCTTCGTGGTTTTCTTTTTAGCCATGGGGTCAGCTCCTGAATTAGAGGGCGGCGATGCGCCTGGCTTCGCGCAGGCCGGATAAGTGAGCGCCGTGCACCGTGCCGGGGTACTGTTTGATCGTCGCCTCTCCCGCGAAGAACAATCGCCCCACGGGCTGAGCCAGGGCGTCCGAGGCGCGATCTCCCGCGCCGCCCACCGGAGTGTAGGAATAGGAACCCCGCGCGAAGGGATCACGACCCCAGCGAGCCACGGTGATGCCGCTCACGGGTTTGGCCCGGCGCCCGAAGATTCCGCGCATGATGCGTTCAATGCGACGACCAAT